>DASYCK010000060.1:0-20564 GCA_036500205.1 Polyangia bacterium
GCTGAACGCCGAGACGTACTTCGGGCCCGGCGCCCCGTCACGGCCCCGCGGGCAGCGCGAACATGAGAATATTGAGGCACATCTCGTTGTGCGTGCCCCACCCGGGGCTCACGGGCATCGTGTCGGCGGAGGTGTCGTACTCGCACGTCACCTTGAACTGCGTGTTCTGCGAGATCTTGGGGCGCGTGTCGTAGAAATAAAACTTCTGCCAGTGGAAGTCCCAGCCTTCCAGGTGCGAGGCGCAGGTATTTCCGTCGAGCGTCATCGTCTGGCGCAGGCCGCGACCGTGCATGTGCGGCATCACCGCGATCAGGTCGGCCGACGCGATGCCGTTGAGGCCGATCTGCTTGCCGGTCTTCGTCCAGGTGTACTTGGCGTCGGCCTGCCCCGGCGACAGCGAGTCGGGGGTGGCGTTGTTCAGGCTGTCGAGGAAGGGATCGGGCAGCACGAACGCCAGCTGCCGGTTGATGGTGGGCGCGAAGCGCATGTGGATCGTCGTGCTGTCGGTCTTGCCGACCGAGGCTGGGTCGACGAGGTTGTAGTGAACCTGCACGATCAGCTTGGCGGTCGCGGCGATGGGGACGCCCATGCCGTCCGGATAGTTGACGATGCCCTGACCGGGCGCCCAGGTGACCGGCACGCTGGCGACGTTCAGACCGTCGCCGGCGCCCCCGAAGCAGGGCCATCCCAGGCGATCGGGTGAATCGTCGTCCAGGCTCTGGATGATGGCGGCGTTGGTCATGCCGCCGGAGCCCTGGGCCTGAGGGTCCACGACGAAGGCGATGACGTGGTGAATGATGGACGGCTCGCCCGGGGTCACGTCGTACCCCGTGAGAAAGGCGTTCGTCGCGGTCGGGGGATCGAGCGCGAAGCAGCGGTACTCGTCGTTCTCGGCCAGCGCCCCCCCTTGTGCCACCGGCGCGAACAGCGGGGTGGAGACGTCGACGGCATCCGCCAGGGTGGGCATGGGTGGCAACGTCAGCGTCACGGGCGTCCCCTCGGCGCGGGTGCCGTTCACCCAGGCCGCGATCGTCGCCTTCTCGGTCGCGGTCAGCGCGGCGTCGGCCTGGAACGAGCCGCAGCTGCCGTCGTGAACCATGAAGTAGGGCGGCATCTCGCCGCTGGCGGTGCGGGCCAGCTCGTCGTCCGCGTACGTCAGCGCGTCCGCGAAGTTGTCGAGCGCGAAGGGCGCCAGCCCGCCGGCTTGATGGCAAGCGACGCACTTGTCGTTGTAGATGGGCGCGACGTCCTGCCAGAACGTGACGTCTCCGACGGACACCGAGGCGCCACCCATGCCGGCGCCACCGCCAGCGGCGACACCGCCGCTGCCACCGCTGGCGCCCGCACCACCGCCGCAGCCACCGAGCATCGCCCCGAGCAGCAGCACGCCAACAGAACCCCGTGATCTCGTCTTCATTCTCCGCTCCCTCCCGCTGTTCATACCGACGCTCGTCAGATTCGTTCCCGGGATTCAGGGTTGCCCGAGCGCGCGCGATCGATTTCAGCGCGCGGGCGCGTATTCCACGGCCACGATCTCCAGCTCTTCCTCGCGTCGTCCGCTCACCATCGACACGGACTCGCCGACCCGACGGCCCAGCACCGCGCGGGCCAGCGGCGACACGAAGGCGATTCGACCGTCGGCCGCGCTCGCCTCGTCGACGCCGACGATCGTGTAGCGGCGGTCCTGGCCCGCGTGCGCGCCTTCGAGCGCGCGCACCGTGACCGTGGCGCCGAAGCGCACCTGGTCGGTCGCGCCGCCGCCGGGATCGACAACCACCGCGCTGCCTATACGGCCGGCCAGCTCGCCGAGGCGCGCGGCGACGATGGCCAACCGGCGCGCCCTTTCTTCCGCGTCGAAGACCTGCTCGAGCTCGGCCCGCTCCTTTTCGAGCGTGGCCGACTCCTCCCGCAGCAGCGCCAGCCCACGCGACGTGACGTAATTGACGACCCCGGCCGGCAGCGGCGCCCGGGACGGCACCACCACCGGCTGATCGACGACGTCCTCTTTGGTGAAGGCCTTGCTCACCAGGGCAAGTATGACCACCAGACGCCGCCCGCCGCCGCTTTTGCGACTCAGTCGACAGGACCATGCCCCCCCAGTTATGATGGGGGTATGGCAGCACGTCATGTGCGTGTCGTCGCCGCGGTCATACCGAAGGACGACAGATACCTGATCACGCAACGCCGCCCCACCGCGGTCCTGGGTGGCCTCTGGGAGTTTCCCGGGGGGAAGGCCGAGGAGGGCGAGACGGACGCTGCCGCGCTGCTGCGCGAGGTCCGCGAGCGGGTCGGGGTCGAGGTCACCGTCGGGACCTGCATCGCCCGCCGTACCCACGACTACGATGGCTATTCGGTCGATCTGGCGCTGTACCAGGCGATCATCGTGGGCGACGTCGAGCCCCAGCGGGTGCGGGTCGCCGATTGCCGCTGGGTGAAATCGACGGAGTTCGAGCTGTTTCAGTTTCCGGCGGCCGACCAGGCCACGATGGATCTCTTGCTGGGATTCAAGCGCTGACGTGAGCAAGCTCTGAGATGAGAACGCTCGGCCGCGAGCGACGCGGCTTCGACGCCGTCCCGTCGCTGAAATCCTTGCATCCGGCCGCGGCGCAGTGGATCGGCGCCCTCATCCGCATCACCT
This sequence comes from Polyangia bacterium, assembly GCA_036500205.1. Lineage (GTDB taxonomy): Bacteria > Myxococcota_A > Polyangia > Fen-1088 > Fen-1088 > DASYCK01. The sequence continues at coordinate 2,639 of DASYCK010000060.1, forward strand.
CGGCACATCCGGCGATGACGAAGATCCTGAACGTCATCGAGCGGCTGTCCGAGCAGCCCTATCGCACGAACTTCGTGCTCGTCGGCGAGCCGGGCACGGGCAAGGAGGGGCTGGGCCGCGCCCTCGCGCACCTGACCTGCCCCGAGGGTCCGCTGGTGCGCTACGACGTGGCCGGTTTTCCCGAGGAGGATGCGCTCGATCTGCTGTGCGGCAACGTGCGCCGTCCCGGCATCGCCGAGACCGCCGACGGCGGCACCATCTTCATCGAGGAGCTGGCGGGGCTGGGCCCCAAGGTGCAGTCGGCCCTGCTGCGCCTGCTGAAGAGCGGGCGCTGCGAGCGGCGTGGCGGGCTGCGGTCGAGCGTCGAGCTCGACAGTGACGCCGACGACGCCCGCCGGAAGCGGCTCGACGTCCGCGTGATCGCCTCGTCGGATCGCGATCTGACGGCGGAGGTCGCCGCCGGGCGGTTGCGCCACGACCTGTACTACCGGCTGGCGCGCGTGGTGCTGTGGCTCCCCCCGCTGCGTGAACGGGCCGACGACGTGGGCCCCGCGGCCATCTGGATGGGAAACCGCGTCCTGCAAACGGCCGGCTCACCCCTCGAGCTGCTGGGCGCCACCGAGCTCGAGAGCGCGCCCGAGGCCGAGAAGGCGCGCGCCATCGCGTTGCAACCCGAGGCGGTTCAGCGCCTGCGGCGGCACGGCTGGCCGGGAAACTTCCGCGAGCTCGAGGCCGTCCTCGAGCGGGCGCTGCTGCTGTACCGAACCAGCAACACCGTCGGCGCGGCCGAGATCGACGCCGCGCTCGGGCACGATCCGTCGACGTCCACGTCCGCCTGAGCGGCCGCCGTCAGTTCGCCATCTGCAGCAGCTTGGTCAGCCGCGTGGCCAGGGTCGGATCGCCGCTGACCTTCAGCTTGCCCGAGAAGAACAGGTTCATCGCCGCCTGCATGCCCCCCTCGATCATCGAGCGCAGGTCGGCGTCGGCGCACTCGATCGTGCACTGCGGTTTGCCGCTCTCGCCGGGCAGACAGGTGGGCGGATTGGAGACCAGATCCACCGTCCAGGTTCCGCCGTCGGGGCCCGCGACCTTGAACAGATAAACGGCGGCCACGTCCTTGGCCTTGTCGGGATGGGCGGCCAGGGCCGCGGGGACTTTCTGATCGAAATAAGCTTTCACGGACAAGGCCATCGGGAGTCCTCCTCAGGTCGGAACAATCATGGGGCGGTCCCCGAGGCTGTCAACCGGAAACCCGCGGTCCCCGCTTTTGCGGCTTCGTCGCGTTCGGGTAGCGGCGCGCCAGCTTCTCCGCGTAGCCGGGGACGGCCACCTGGGGAGACCGCCCGATGGCCAGCGCCCCCGCGGGGACGTCCTCGGTGACCGTGGTCCCCGCGGCGACCACCGCCTTGCGACCGACGGTGACCGGCGCCACCAGCTGCGAGTCGGAGCCGATGAACGCGCCGTCCTCGATGATCGTCCGGGTCTTCTCGTAGCCGTTGTAGTTGCAGGTGATGGTGCCCGCGCCGATGTTCACGCCGTCGCCGATGACGGCGTCGCCCAGGTACGACAGATGGTTGACCTTGCTGCCGCGCCCCAGGCGCGTCTTCTTCAGCTCGACGAAGTTCCCCACGTGCGCCTCGGGACCGACCACCGCCCCCGGCCGCAGATGCGCGAACGGTCCCACCTTCGCGTGAACGGCGATGACGGCGTCGGTGGCGACGGTGTACGGCTTCACCTCGGCCCCCGCGCCCACCTCGGTGTCGGTCAGCAGGCAACCGTCGCCGATGCGCGCGCCGTGGCCGATCCGGGTGCGGCCGCGCAGCGCCACGCCGCGCCCCAGCTCGACGTCGACGCCGATGACGACGTCGGGCTCGATCACCGTCGAGCCGGCGTCGCGAAACGTCGCGTGCGCCATCCAGCGCGCGTTCACCCGCGCCTGCAACATCGCCTCGGCCTCGACCAGCTGGCTGCGATCGTTGACGCCCCCCACGTCCTGAAAATCGGCGTCGACCGTCGAGACGCCGATCCCTTCCGCCGCGCGCGCCACGATGTCGGTCAGGTAGTACTCGTGCTGCGCGTTCCGCGCCTGCAAGGTCGGCAGCACCTTGCGAAAGAACTCGATGGGCGCCGCGTAGATGCCGGCGTTCACCTCGGTGACGGCGCGCTCCTCGGCGGTGGCGTCCTTGTGCTCGACGATGCGCAGCACGTGCCCGCGGCTGTCGCGGACGATGCGCCCGTAGCCGGTGGGATCGCGCGGCGTCGTGGTCAGCACCGCCAGGCACGAGTAGCGGCGCGCCATCCCCACCAGCGCGCTCAGCGTCTTGCGCTGCAGCAGCGGCACGTCGCCGCTCAGCACCAGCAGGATCCCCTTCGCGCCGCGCAGCGCGGGCAACGCGACGCGAACGGCGTGGCCGGTGCCGTGTCGTTCGGTCTGCTCGGCGATCCGGATCGCCCCCGCGCCGAAGCGCGCGGTCAGCGCCGCCTCGACCTTGTCGCGCTGGTGGCCCAGCACCGCCACCACCGGCGCCGCGCCCAGGGTCTGGGCCAGCTCGACGGGATAGGCGACCAGGGGCCGTCCCAGCACCTCGTGCAGCACCTTGGCCTGCGCCGAGCGCATGCGCGTCCCCTGCCCGGCCGCCAGCACGACGCACGCCAGCGGCGCCTTTGACGACCGGCCGACCTTCGCCGCCTTCGATTTTCCTCGCTCGCGTGCCATGCCTTGCCTTTCGTCCGTTCCGGTCTTGCGCATCCTTATCCGCCACCCCGGAATTTGTCCACGGTGGGGCGAATCGGCCGGCGGGGGGCTTTTCCCGGTATAAAATGGCCTTCATGAGCGCGTACCTGCTGGTCGTGGAAAGCGATCCCGAGCTGCAGCGGCGGGTCAGCGAGGCGCTTCGCGACAGCCCTTACGAGCTGGCCGCCGAGACGGAGGCGTCGTGGGCCAAGCGCAGCATCGCCGTGCGCACGCCGGACGCCGTCATCCTGGATACCGCGCTTTCGGACGGCTCGGGCTTCAGCCTGGCCGACGACCTGCGGAAAGATCCCGAGACGCGCCAGACGCCGATCGTGTTCGTGGCCAGCCGCAAGTTCCGCGGCGCGAATCACAAGTCGGTGGCGATGCGCCGCTATGCGCCGGCCACGTTCCTCACCACCCCCGGCGATCTCGACGAGCTGCGCGGCGAGCTGGACGCCCTGTTCGAGCCGGAGGCGCCGCCCGTCGTCAACCCGCGGGGAGACACCATCGTGGAAGCGCGACCCACGCAGCGGCCCGCCACGGCTGCGCCCGATCCCGAGCAGCGCCGCGAAAAACGCAACGTCGAGCGCACGGCGCGCACCCTGGAGAGCTCGGACGCCGATCTGCGCGGCACCCTGAAGCGGACGCCGTTCGCGCGCTTGCTGCAGCGGCTGTTCGCGCGGCGGGCCACCGGCTCGTTGCTGCTGATGCGCGACACCACCAAGAAGATCGTCTCGTTCGCGAACGGCTATCCGGTGTCGGTTCGCTCGAACGTCCTCGGCGAATGCCTGGGACAGATCCTGTTGCAGCAGCGGCTCATCTCCAACGACGCCCTGCAAGAGTCGTTGCGGCGCATGAAGGCCGAGAACCGGCAGCAGGGCGAGCTGCTGGTGGAGATGGGGGTCCTGTCCCCCTACAACCTGTCGCGCGCGCTGGTCGAGCAGCTCGAGGCGAAGCTGTTCGAGGTGTTCTCGTGGCCCGACGGGCAGTACATGTTCAAGCAGGGGGAGGCGCCGGAGGGCGATGCCCTGCGCCTCGACCGCTCGCCCGCGTCGCTGATCCTGGAGGGCATCCGTCGTCACTACACGCCGGCGCGGCAGGACGCGGTGCTGGAGGTATACGCGGGGAGGTACGTGGCGCTCAGCCCCGATCCCGTGCTGCGCCTGCAAGAGGTCACGTCGGATCCCGGCGAGCAACGCTTCATCCAGGAGATCGACGGCCGCACCCGCCTGGAGACCGTCGTCGGCGCGGCCCGCATCCCCCGCGAGAAGGCCCGGCTGCTGCTGGTGGCGCTGTCGCAGGCGGGGATGATCGAGCCGGCCGATGCGCCGATGCGCCGCTCGGCCACCCCCACGCCGTCGACGACCGCGGTCGACGTGACGGGCGGACCGGTGGTGGTCCCCGGCACGATGGCGCTGCTGTCGTCGACGCAGCTCGGGCTGGTGGCGCAGACGGTGCGCACGCAGAACCACTACTGGGCGCTGGGGGTCAAGGCCGACGACACGCCAGACATCGTCGATCAGGCGTACGAAGCGCTGGCGCGCAGCTTCCACCCCGATCGCTACCGGCAGCGCTCGGAGGACGATCGTCGCCTGGCGCAGGAGATCTTCGACCGCCTGACCGAGGGGCATCGCGTGCTGCGCGATCCGGGTCGCCGCAAGGCCTACGACGCGAAGCTGGAGAAGCGCCCCAGCGATCCCCCGTCGGGACCGATGCCGAACGGCGCGGCGCGCGAGCTCTACGACACGGGGATGCAGCACCTGCGCGCGAACCGCCACCGCGAGGCGGTCGAGGCGTTCCGGCAGGCGGCCCGCATGCTGCCCGACCAGGCCGACTTTCGGGCGGCGCTGGGCTGGGCGCTGTTTCGCGAGGCGCCCGCCGACGCGCGCGCGGGGCGAGCGGCGCGCGCCGAGCTGCTGCGCGCCATCCAGCTCGATCCCAAGAATCACCGGGCGCGCGACTACCTGGGACGTTTCTACGCCCAGAGCGGGCAGGCCGATCTCGCCATCGCCGAGTTCGAGAAGCTGCTCGAGCTGGATCCCGGCGCCCAGGACGTCGCCGACGAGCTGTGGCGCCTGCGGGAATCGCGCTAGCGTATCCGTTCGACGACCACGGTCGCTGACGGCCGAGCTATATTCTTGCGAGATGCGCGCGGGAGATACGACGCCCGAGAGCCACGAAGCGCAGCTTCAGGCCTATCGCCGCCTGGGGCCAGCGGGCCGGGCGCGCATAGCGGCGAGCTTGTCGGCCGACACCAGGGAGCTCGCGCGCGGAGGGATTCGGGCGCGCCATCCCGACTACACGGAGGAAGAGGTCGAGCGCGCGCTTCGCCGCCTCTGGTTGGGCGACGAGCTGTTTCGGCGCGCCTGGCCCGCGCATTCGCTGCTGGCGCCATGATCGATGGGGGCGCTGGCGCCTTCTTGTCGCGCCTGACGGCCAAGCTGGCCGCTGCCGGCGTGCCGAGCATGGTGGTCGGTTCCTTCGCCAGCTCGTTCCATGGCGTGCCACGAAGCAGCCAGGATCTCGATCTCGTCATCGATCCGCAGGCCGAGTCGCTTCGCCGTTTCCTCTCCGATCTTCCGCCAGAGGACTACTACGCTGATGCCGATGCCGCGTTCGACGCGCTTCGTCGTCGTGGGCAGTTCAACGTCATCGATATGGCGACCGCCTGGAAGGCCGACCTGATCGTGCGGAAGGCGCGACCATTTTCCGTCGGGGAGATGCGCCGCCGCGTCGAGGCCGACTTGCTGGGGGCGCGTGTGTTCGTGGCCTCGCCCGAAGATACGCTGATCTCGAAGCTCGAGTGGGCGAAGCAAGGTGGCGGCAGCCAGCTCCAGCTGCGAGACGTGTCGGGCATCCTCCAGCTCCGTGGCGACGAGCTCGACATCGCCTACATCGAGCGGTGGGTGGCCGACCTGGGCCTCGATGAGCTCTGGCGGTCGGTCCGCGGCGACGGCACGTAGCCAGCGGTGAAGAGATCATCGAGCCGAGCCCACCGACTCCGATCAGGGCGTCGCGCAATGCGAGGCCGTCCGGGGAAGTTCGGCGGGGGCCAGCTCGAGGCGGATCATCGGCGTGCGCTTGACCGGAAGGATGCCGAGCCCCTTCGTCTGGTCCCGGTCGCGCAGAAAGCTCTGCCCGCCGGCGGCGCTGGTCCACAGCGCGGGCGCGCCCTCGAGCTTGCGAACGCCCACCCACACGGTCCCCTCGATGACGTCGAGGTCCTGGAGATCCTCGACCAGCCAGCGCCCGTCGCCCCCCGTCGATGCGTCCGACGCCTCGAGCTTCCGCGTGAAGGTGTCGAGGAGCTCGCCGGGCGCGTCGAAGACGGTGTCCTTGTACAGCGACACGGCGATGGTCCCGGGCGCCTGCGCCAGCAGCCACAGCCGCCATGGCCGGTGCTTGCCGGCGGGAGGATTGAAGCGGACCAGGGCCTCGTAGGTCAGCGTGGGGAAGGTCAGCGCGGCGCTGCCACGGTTGTCGTCGAACGTCAGCAACAGCGCGCGCAGGTCGCGGGGATGCGCGGGGCCGTTGTGACCGCAGGCGCCGGCCGTGGCGAGAAGGCACGAGAAGGGGAGCCAGCGAACGGCGGCCTTCGCCGCATGGATGAGCGAGAGAGTCACGATCGGCGGCCGGGACTCTACGCCCAAACGCGGTTAACATCGATTCCATGCCGGGCATAACGACCGCCGTCGTCGGGGCCGCGGGGTGGGGGCGCAATGTGGTCCGGGCGCTTCACGCGGCACGAAGCTCGACCTTGCGCTGGGTGTGCGATCTGAACGAAGAGCTGCTGGGCGACGTGGGGCGGCAGTTTCCAGGCGTCTCGGTCACGCGAAGCTTCGAGCAGGTGCTGGCCGATCCGGCGGTGCGGGCGGTGGCGATCGCCGTCGACGCCCCCAATCATTTTCGGCTGGCCCGCCAGGCGCTGGAGGCGGGGCGCCACGTGCTGGTGGAGAAGCCGCTGACGTTGACGGCCACCGACGCCGAGGCCCTGTGCGCGCTGGCGGAGAGCCGCGGGCTGACGCTGATGGTGGGCCATCTGCTGCTCTATCACCCCGCCGTGGAGCGCACGAAGGCCGTCATCGACGAAGGGGCGCTGGGTGACGTGTTCTATCTCTGCACCGAGCGCGTGAACCTGGGGATCGTCCGCGACACCGAGAACGCCTGGTGGTCGCTGGCCGCGCACGACATCGCGGTGGCGATCCACCTCTTCGGCGCCGCGCCGCTGTCGGTCAGCGCCACCGGCGCCGCCTACCTGCGGCGCGACATCGAGGACGTGGCGTTCGCGTCATTGCGCTTCCCGGGCGAACGGCTGGCGCATCTGCACGTGTCGTGGCTCGATCCCCACAAGCGCCGCAGCGTGACCGTGGTGGGCTCGCGCAAGATGCTGACGTTCGACGACACGGCCACCGACGAGAAGATCAAGATCTACGACAAGACGGCGGTGCCGCGCCCCGGCTACGCGTCGTTCGCCGACGGCGTCGCGGTTCGTTCGGGCGACGTGGTCTCGCCGGTGATCCCGCACCTCGAGCCGCTGCTGCGCGAGTGCGAGCACTTCATCACCTGCGTCGAGACGGGGACCCGCCCGCGCAGCGACGGCCGCCAGGGGCTGGCGGTGGTGCGGGCGCTCGAGGCCGGGGACGCCTCGATCCGGGCCGGGGGCGCGCCCGTGGCGGTGGCCAGCGACGGGGCCCCGTGAGCGTCTTCATCCATCCCACGGCGATCGTCGATCCGGGCGCGGTCGTGGGCGACGACTGCAAGATCTGGCACTTCTCGCACGTGATGGCGGGGGCGCGCCTGGGCGCGGGCACCACCTTGGGACAGAACGTCTTCGTCGGCGGCGCGGCGAGCGTGGGCGCGCGCTGCAAGATCGCCAACAACGTATCGCTCTACGACGCCGTATCACTCGCTGACGACGTCTTCGTGGGGCCGTCGGCCGTGTTCACCAACGTCAAGACGCCGCGCGCCTTCGTCTCGCGTCGGCATGACTACCAGCCGACGGTGGTCGAGCGCGGCGCCAGCATCGGCGCGAACGCCACCATCGTCTGCGGGCGGCGGCTGGGGGCGTACTGCTTCATCGGCGCCGGCGCGGTCGTCACCGGCGACGTTCCCGCCTACGCGCTGTTCGTCGGTGTGCCAGCGCGCTTCGGCGGGTGGGTCTGTCGCTGCGGGGTGAAGCTCCCCGACGCGACCGGCGACCTGATCTGTGCATCGTGCGGCGACGGCTACCAGCTGCGCGACGACGCACTGAATCCCCGCGGCGCCGCCCCTCAGAACGCGACGTCGCAGAGCAGGCCGTAACGGCCCAGGTCGGGGCCGCACGCCAGACCGACGGTGGACGCCCCCTCGGCCGGCTTGCGCGATTCGTAGAACAGCACGGCCGACGCGCCCGCCAGGACGGCGCCGCTGATGAGCCCGACGGTGGACAGCGTGGCGGCCGAGCGCCCCGAAGACAGAAGGCTGGAGCAGTCGCCGCCGCCATGATCGAGGACGCGATCATCGGCGTCGCACGCCCCGGACGGCGCCGCCCGCTTGTTGAAGTCGCTGTAGTGACCGTTGGCGACCAGCCGCTCGACGACACCGAGCCCCAACGCCACCACGGCCACCCCGCCCGTCCCCCAGGCGAGCTTCCGCATCAGCGCGCGCGACCGCTCGGCCGGCGACAGCTCCGTCTCCGGGGGCGGCGGCGCGGCCACGACGGGCATCGGCGCGGGAACGACGGGCGCCGCCACGGCCACCGGCGGCGGCGCGGCCGAGGCCAGCTTTGCCTCCAGGGCGACGCGCCGGCCGGCCTCCACCGCGACCCGGGCGGCGTACGGGGGCGTTCCCTGCTTCTCGACGACCAGCTGGTGCGGTCCCGGATCGAGACGGATCGCGGCGGCGAGCGGGGTCACCCCCCGTGAGCGACCGTCCACCGAGATCTCCGCGCCGTCGACGTCGCTGGTGACGACCAGGCTCCCCGTCTGCTGCGCGAGGGTGCTGCGGTGCCGCTCGGCGTTCGCGCGCAGGTCAGGGCTGGCGTCGACGGCCTCGTTCAGGAACTTCTCGAACGCCTCGATGGCGTCCGCTTTCCGCCCGAGCCCCATGTACGCGAGCCCGAAGTCGTACTGAATCTTGGGGCTGTGCACGAGGTCGTACGCCTCTTGAAAACGCGCCAGCGCCGTCGTGTACTCCCCCTGCTTCAGCAGCTCGCCCCCCTCGACCAGCTTCGCCCGGGCCACCGCCTTGGCGTCGGTCTCTTCACCCGCCGCGCGCGTCGCCGGCGCGGTGGCCAGCAGCAGAGCCACCGCGAGCGACACGACGATGACAAGGCGCGCACGGAGAGAGAGCACGGCCTGTGTTTTATCGCGTCCGCGCGCGGACGGTCAAATGGCCCGGCGGCGGCGTCAGATGTCGGTGATCGCTTCGCGATCGCCCGAGTTGGCGCCCGGTCCCTTTTCGGACTTGCGCGAGCCCCCGTGCGTCGATCCCGGAGTGACCGTATGACCGCCGACCGAAGGCGTCTTCGCGATCGCCACGAAGTCGACGATGCGGTCGCGCGTCCCGTCGAGCTCGATGGTTCGAGAAGACTGTCCGGGCGGGCGCAGGACGATCCGGTGAACGTCGGGCCCGCGCGCCAGCTTGATGGGAAACGTCGTTCGCTTTCCGTCGAGCTGGGCCGTCGTCCCCGCGGGGATACCCTGAAAATCGATGTGCACGCTCTCGGGATCGGCCGGGGGAGGCCGCTCCTCCGGCGGGGGGGCCACCTCTTTTTTCGGCTCCGGGGTCTTCGGCTCCGGGCTGACCGGGGGGACGGTCGGGGCCGGCCTCGGCTCCGACGGGACCGGGGCCACGACGGTGGGGGCCGGGTGCGGCCGGAGCAGCACGATGCCCCCGCCGAGCACGGCGGCGGCGCCCACCGCCAAGGCGGCCCACCGTCCGCTCCGCTTCGCGGGCGCCCGGCCCGCCATCACTTCAGAGGCCGTCGAGCTGAGCGTGGTCGTCTTGCGCGGCGCCGTCTCCTGGCGGACCGGCCCGGACAGACCGGGGAGCGGCGCCGGCGACGACAGCTCTCGCGGCGCGACGTTACCCGAGCGCCCCGGCGTCGCAGCGGCAGGAACCCCTTCGTCGGACGGGGGACGTCCGCGCGGGCCGAGCGGCGTCGTCTCGATCCCCGACGAACCGACCGGGGGGACCTGCGTCAGCGCCGATTCGATGGTCACCGCGGGGCGCTCGACCGGGAGCCGCGGGCGCAGCGGGGCGTCCAGGTTGACCCCGAGGTCGCGGGCGCAGGCGCGCAGCTCGGCCACCACCTGATCCATGGTCTGCGGGCGCTCGTCCGTGCCCTTCGCGAGCATGCGCATGATCAGCTCGTTCAGCGCGGGCGGCGTGGTCGGCACCCGGGCCAGCGGCGCCTCGGGCGTCTCCGAGACGTGGGCGATGATCAGATCGCCCATCCCGTCGCGCACGAACGGCGGCCCGCCGCAGATGGCCTCGTAGAAGATGCACCCCAGCGAATAGATGTCCGAGCGGCTGTCGACCCGACCGGCGCCGCGGCATTGCTCGGGTGACATGTACGCCGGCGTTCCCAGCAGGACCCCCGTGCTGGTCTGGCTCGGCCCGCCGTCCTGCTGCGCCAGCTTGGCGATGCCGAAGTCGAGGATCTTCACCGCCACGTTGGCGTCCGTGCCGAAGCCGAGGTGAAGGTAGATGTTGTCCGGCTTCAGGTCGCGGTGGATGATCCCGGTGGCGTGCGCGGCGCCCACGGCCCCCGCCACCGCCACCCCCACGCCGAGCAAGAACGGGATGTCCTGCTCGAGCCCGGTGCGATACAGGTAGCCGCCGAAGCTCTCGCCGTCGAGGTACTCCATCACGATGTACGCCTGTCCCAGGTACAGGTCGCAGTCGAGGATCTCGACGATGCCGGGGTGGCGGATCAGGGAGGCGGCGCGCGCTTCGTTGAAGAAGCGCTCGAGGACGATGGCGTTCTGGGACAGCTCCGGGATGAGGACCTTGATGGCGGCGCGGCGGGCCACCCGCCGGTGCTGGGCCAGGTACACCTCCCCCATGCCCCCGCGCCCCAGCAGGTGCAGGACCGTGTAGCCACCAATCTGCTGCCCCGCGCCAATCATCGATGTTGGCCTTCAAGTATCCGGGCAAACCCCGGCGTCCGCAAGACGACGTCGAACGCCGCCGCGCGGACGCGGGCCGGGCGTACCCGCGCCCCTACATCATCACGGTTCAGTCACCGTGATGGGGATGGTGAGGTTCTGATTCGACGGCAGGGCCGTCGAAGACAGCGTCAGGGTCACGCTGTTGGATATCATGTCGGCGTCGGTCAGGCCGGTCACGTTGAACGACTGCTGGGTCGTCCCATTCGTCGTGGAGAAGCTCAGCGACGTGGCGCTGAGCATGACCCTGGTCGAGTCGGAGTTGCCGATGTCGACCGTGAGGCCGGCCGGCGGGTTCCTCGACAGGTTGACCTTGAAGGTCAACGGATTGCTACCGTCTTCCTTGGTGCTCCCCCCGTTGGCGGGGGTCACCACGATGCCCACGTCGAGGTCGTTCACGATGACCGGCATCGACACTTGTGGCGCCGTGTAGGGGTCGCTGCTCGTGCCCAGCCCCGTCTTCAAGGTGACCGTGACGGGATCGGACATCACGTTCGTGTCCGCCACCGAGGTGATGGTGAAGAACTGGTACGAGTTCCAGCCACCGGGACCGCTGGCGCCGTTGAAGCTGAGCGTCGCCGGGCCTGGGGCGGGTTGGCTCACGACCAGATGAACCGTGTTCGACGACGCGATGGTGATGTCCTCCGTCTGGGCCGTGGAGCCGTGCGGCGGGAAGCGAAGCTTGACGGCGAACGTCTGGGAGTACGTCTTCGTGTCGCTGTTCTGGCTGTTCTCGTTCACGGTGACGTTCGAGGGATCCGTGAACTTGGTCTCGTTCAACGGATCGCTCGGATCCACTGCCTTCAGGATGATCCCCTGGACGTCGATGTCCGAGGAGGCCACCGTCACCGGCTGACTGCCCGCGAAGGATGGCAGCGACACGTCGATGCTGCCCGACTCGTTATTCGTGTTCACGTCGTTGATCGCCTTGACGTACACCGTCTGCGCGGTGTCGTATCCGCCCGCGCCCGAGCCAGGAGAGAACACGAGGCTGAGTGTGTTGCTCCCCTGCGCGGTGACGTCGATCGCCCCCGGAGGCGCGGGATCCGCCGCCATCGGCAACGACGAGATCCCGAAGCTGCCCGCCAGCGCCGGCGGCACCGTGACCGTCACGGTGGTCATGGTGGGCGGCTGGTTCGTCAGTCGCACCGTGAAGCTGGTGCTGGCCGCCCGTTCGACCAAGCTGTTCAGATTCATCGGTGACACGACCAAGGTCTGTTTGTCATCGTCGATCTCGGTGACGTCGACGAACTGATCCGACACGCCCAGCCCGCTGCTCGACACGCGGATGCTGAACACGTCGGTGGTCAGGTTGGCGTCGCCCACGCCCGTCACCGTCACCATCTTCGCCCCGTAGTCGGCCGTGGTGAAGGTCAAGGATGACGCGCTCAACATGATTCCGTCGGAGGCCGCCGGTGACACGGACAGCGTGACGACGGTGTTGTCCGTGTCGGGCTGAGCCTGGAGCGCGACGAAGAACGTCGCGGTGTTCGTGAGCCCATCCGCGTTGGTGGCGCTTCTCTCATGAAGCGTCAGGTTGATGCTGGGCATGGCGCTGAGCGCTCCGCCCGCCCCCAGCATGATCGCCTGGGTGTCCTTGTCCTTGATCGTGATCATCAACGTCCGATCGGGGATGCCCAGGGTCGCGTTCGTCACGTGCATGGTGATGACGACGACGTTCTGCCGGGCGTCCAGATCGGGGAGCAAGGTGATCGGAACGGTGACCGGCGCCGTGGTGGAGAGGGAAACCGAGGCGGGCACCATCGCGCGCGTGGTATCGGAGCTGGTCAGCGTGACGGCAACCGCCACCGGCGGCGTCAGGGTCAAGCCGAGATCGAAGCTCGTCGCGCCGGACAGCTCCGTCGCGTCGTCGATCGAGGTGAGGGGAGCGCCCCCCTTCGTCACCGTCACCCGCTCGACGTCCGAGTCGAGGATGATGATCGGCACCGTCACGTCCTTGAGCCCGGGAGACGAGACCGTCAGCGTCAGGTCATTGTCGACCAGATCGGTGTCTCGGATCGACGTCAGGGTCACGAACTGGGTGGTCTTGCCGTTGGTGGCCGTGAACGTGAGCGTCGACTTCGAGACGGTGAGCCGCGTGTTGTCGCTTCCGGTCAGGGTGACGTTGACGTTCGCGCCAGGGTTGTAGGCCAGGCTGACCCCGAAGCTGGCCGTCGAGGGCACCCCACCCGCCTGCGTCTCTTGCATGACGATGGTGCCCGGCGCGGTCCCGTAGACCACCTGGATCGCCTGGCTGTTCGAGTTCTTGACCGTGACCGGAACGATGACCATGTTCGCGACCTGCGAGGTCAGCGTGATGTTCGCCAAGACGTCGGCCAGATCATCCGCGGCCAGCCCCTGGACCGTCACCGCCTGGTGCGTCCCGAAGTTGGAGGCATTGAAGATCAATGTCGGCGGCGTGACCGTCACGCGTGAGGGGTTCGACGAGAACGCATTCACGGTGATGGCGGCACCCGGATTGAAGGCCATCCAGACATCGAAGGTCGTCGAAGTACCCTGGCTGAGGGTGACCGCCGTGGGCAGGACGTTGATCGCCTGCTTCGCGCCGGTCGTGATCGTGACCGTGACGGTGCGCGGCGCGACCGACGGCGTCACCGCCGTGGTGACCGCGAAGGTGATGGTGGCGACCTCGTCCTTGGGGTCGTTGTTCGCCTGCGGGGTGATCGTCACCGCCTGCGGCGTCGCGAAGTTGCTGGCCGTGAACGTCAAGCCGACGGGGCTCGGCAGCGCCTGGGCACTGCTGGTCGAGGTCACCGACACGGCGAGGTCGGTCGGCGGGGCCTTGGTCAGGCTGACCATCACGGTCCCCGCCGTCCCCCCTTCGGTGAGGCTCAAGGAGCCGGGCGTCACCACCAGACCGAGCGTATTCGGATCCGAGATGACGACCGGGAGAGGCAACACGGTATCGACGCCCGTCGCCGAGAGGCTGACATTGACCGTGTGCTCACCGGCGATGGCGCCGGCAATGGCCGTCAAGGTCACCTGCTGATCGATGGAATATGTGCTGTCGGCGGGGAAGGTGAGCGTGGTCGGGCTGACCGTCAAGACGGTCGGATCGGGCGACGCCACGGTCACCGTCACGGGCGCGGACGTGGAGGGGCGGAAGGCCAGGCGGACCCCCACCTGCGTCGAAGCCCCCTGCTGCATGAACACCTGGGTCGGCGACACGACGATCGCCTGCTTGTTCACGTCGGTGACGGTCACGCGAATGGTCGTGCTCCCCGCGTCGGGGGACGACAGCGTGATGAGGGTGCTGTTCGTGTCGGTGTCGTCGTCGGGGGTACCGAACACCGTGACCGTCTGGGGCGTCACGTCGTTGGCCGCGAAGACGAGGCTGTCTTGCGCGACGGAGGCCACCGTGCGATCGCTGGTGATCACCGACACCGTGACGGGCGTCGGGAACGGCTTGGAGAGGCCGACCGTGAAGGTCCCTCCCAGCGCATCCCCTTCGACGACGGTCAGCGTGGGGCTGTCGAGCACCAGCGCGCCAGTCGTCTGGGCCTGATCGGGCGCGTCGACCGTCTGGTCGATCGGCGTGTCCGTCCCGGAGTCGGGGTTCGCTGCATTGTTGCCACAGCCAGCAACGGCCAGACCGAACAACCCAGTGACGAGCAAACCAAATCGCCGCGATGCCTGGTTCATCAAGCGCCCCCTCCAATAGTGAAGACCGGACCACGAACGGATCACGGCCAGTAGCGCCGCGATGCTAGGAGAAACTCAAAAAACGGCAAGCGCGGGCCATCACCGGCGTTTTTCGACTTCCGCCCGCCCGGCGGACCCGGCGCCTTGACCCGGAGACGCGAAACACGATACAAGCCGAGCGTGGCTCGCATGGTGGTCGCTCGCCGCTCTCGCATCCCCGGGGTGCTGGCAGCGCTGCCGTTGGCGACGGCGCTGGCGGCCGGTTGCACGACGCCGCAGACGGGCACCGTCTCGTCGCACTGGTGTCCTGGCGACGCGACGTTCACCACGCTGGACGACATGGAGGACGGCGACGGGAAGCTGTGCCAGGACTGGGGGAGCTGGAGCTTGAGCGTGGGAGCCGGTATCACCAGCACCGTCCCCCTGGCGATCGACGGCAGCTTGCAGCGAACGGAGCCGACGGACGGCACGCTCGGCACGGTGTCGGCGTTTCCCAGCACCCGGGCCATTCACCTGACCGCCAGCGGCTTCGCCGCGGGCAGCGATCCGGCGCATTGGGCCACCCTCAGCGCCGTCTTCTCGCCTCCCGGCCCGTTTCCGCTGTCCGACTACACCGGCCTGCGATTTCAGGCGAAGGCCTCCGTGGTGTCGCAGATGCGGGTCAACGTCGCGACGTCCACCACCCGCGACCTGGCCGCCGGCGACAGCTTCGGGCGAACGATCTCCGTGCAGACCACCGGGACGCAGATGGTCGTCCCGTTCGCGACCACGACCCAGGAAGGCTATGGCACCGGCGTGGTGCAGGACTTCGCCGACGCCACCCTGCTGTCCTTCGATTTCAAGCTGGCGGCGCAGTTCCTGGACGACACGCGCGACATCAACCCCGATACGCTCGACATCTGGATCGACGACGTCCAGCTGATCAGGTGACGGCCCGGCGCCTCACATCGTCCCGCGCAGGCGGCCCCAGAGCATGCCCAGATACTCGTGCTCGGCGGCCTCCAGCTGACCGAGCCGCTCGCTGTTCGGCAGCGGGTTGAACTGCGGGGGCCAGTAGCCGGCCGGCGCGGGAAACACCTTCATCCCCTGCTTCTCGAACAGCCGGACCGAGCGCCGCAGATGCGCCGCCGACGTGACGAGAACGATCGGCGCGTCACCGACCATGTCGTGCACCAGCTTGGCCTCGTCCGCGGTGTCGTCCGAGCCCCCTTCCTGCGCCGTATCGGCCTCGGGAACCCCCAGCGCGATGGCCGCCTCGACCATCATCCGGGCCTGCGTCGGCTCCGGCCCCCCCGCGCCCCCGCCCGACATGAGCAGCTTCGAGCCGGGCAACTTGCGGTAGACGCGAATGCCTTCGACCAGTCTTTCCAGGGTCGCGCCGGCGAGCCGCGAGGTGGCGGGGACGTCGAGCGAAGTCTCGTAGCCGCCCCCCAGCACCACCACCCAGCGCGCGCCCGCCGCGTCGACGGCGGGATTGGCCAGCCGCGGAATCCCGTGCAACGGCGTCAGCAGCCACTGGCTGGTGGGCAGCCACGACAGCAGCAGCAGCAGCGAAGCGGCGACGGTGACCAGCACGCGCCCCGTTCTTTGCCGCGCCGTGAACCACAGCAGCGCCAGGCCCACCGCCAGCAACAACAAACTGAACGGAAACGGCAAGAGAAAATAGGAAACCAATTTCTTCACGAACATGGGCGTGATTATCTACGAACGAGAATTCTTTCGCCCGCCACGCCGCAAACATGACTCAGTCCGTGACATCGAACATCGACGGCGCAGGCGCACCACCGGCACCCGACCGCACGGTCCATCAAGCGGAAGCGCTGGCCTGGCTGCGCGACCACGCCCCACTGGTGAGGGCGAGCGTGGTCACGTCGCTGCCGGACATCTCCGAGGTCCCCACCCTCGATCTGGCGGCGTGGCAGGGGTGGTTCGAGGAGGCAGCCTTCCAGACCATGAGCGCCGTCCCCGACGACGGGGTGGCGATCTTCTTTCAAAGCGACATTCGCCAGGGGGGGCTGTGGATCGACAAAGGCGCGCTGGTCGCGCAAGCTGCCGCCCGCGCCCGCATGCCGCTGCTGTTCCACAAGATCGTCTGCCGAAAGCCGGCGGGCACCGTCACGTATGGCCGGGCCAGCTACTCGCACCTGCTCGGCTTCGGGCGCGCGGTGCGACCGGCCCTGGCCCGCGCCACCGCCGACGTGATCCCCGACGCCGGCTTCATGCCGGGCAAGAAGTCGATGGGCGTGAACGCTTGCCTCGACGCCTGCCGCTTCGTGCGCGCCGAGACGACCACGCGAACCATCGTCGATCCGTTCTGCGGCCTGGGCACCGTGCTGGCGGTGGCGAACGCGCTCGGCCTCTCCGCCGTCGGCGTCGATCTGTCGCCACGCATGTGCCGGCGCGCGCGGGCGCTGCGCCTCGAACTGGGGGCCATCGGTGGATAGCGAGGCCTCGCTGCCCCCCCCCGAAACACCGGCCGGCTGGGAGGCGATTCCGCCGTCGACGCCCGCGCCCGGTCGTCCCACCTGCGAGCGCTGCCGGCGGCCCACGCAGGTCTGCTACTGCGCCCACGTCCACGAGCTGCCGACGCGGACGCGCGTCGTTTTGCTGCAGCACCCGCGCGAACGGCACGTCGCCGTCGGCACGGCGCGCATGGCGCATCTGGTGCTGTCGAACTCGGTGCTGCGGCTGGGGCTCGACTTCTCGATCGACCCCGTGGTGACGGCCGAGCTGGCCGCGTCGCCCGACACGTACCTGCTGTTCCCCGGCCCGAACGCGCGGGACGCCGCTTCGCTGCCGCGCGACCGGCCCATCACGCTGGTGGTGCTCGACGGAACGTGGTGGCAGGCACGCAAGCTGTTCAAGTTGAACCCGGCGCTGGCCGCCCTGCCCCAGGTGGCGTTCTCCCCGCGCAGCGCCAGCGCCTACCGCATCCGTCGCCAGCCCGCCGCGTTCTGCCTGTCGACGATCGAGGCGCTGGCGGAGGTGCTGCCGCTGCTCGAGCCCGACGGCGCGCCGCTCGGGCGCCTCCTCGATCCCTTTCACGCGATGGTGGCGCGCCAGGAGCGCTTCGCCGCCGAGATCGCGGCCGGGCGCCACCGCCGCGTGCGCGCCGATCGCCCGGCGCCTGCCGAAGGGAGAGCAGAAAACGAAGGGGAAAACCGCAACGTCACCGGCGAGCTGGCCGCCCTGTGGCCGCGGTTGATCTGCGTGCAAGGCGAAGCGAACGCCTGGCCCAAGCGTCAGAACAACCGCCCCGAGCCCGAGCTCGTCCACTGGGTCGCCTCGCGGCCCGCGACCGGCGAGGTCTACGAGGCGGTCATCGCGCCGCGCGAGCCGCTGGCACCCGCGGCGCCCGGCCGCCTCGGCATCGACGAGG
>DASYCK010000061.1:0-8952 GCA_036500205.1 Polyangia bacterium
GCACCGCGGGGACCGGCGGTCCCGCCGGGACAGCCGGGGGTGCCGGCTCGACGGGCCAGGCAGGCGCGGGCGGCCAGAACGCGTGCCCGGGCTCGACCTACGACCCGAGCTCGCCCCCGGCGACGCTGACGCTCTCGGGGAACCTGGGCGCGCACGATCCGGCGGCGTACGTCTTGGGGAGCACGATCTACCTGGCGGCCACCGGGCTCATCGCCAAGACGTCGACCAACCTCACCACCTGGAACAACGCCGCGTCGCCGCTTGCCCTCCCCTCCTGGGCCTCGTCGGCCACCGGCGCGACCAACCTGTGGGCGCCGGACATCTCGTACTTCGGCGGCGTCTACCACCTCTATTACGCGGCCTCGACGTTCGGCAGCAACAAGTCGTGCATCGGCCAGGCGACGCGCGCCGACCTCGCGAGCGGCAGCTGGGCCGACCAGGGGCAGGTCCTCTGCTCGAACATGGGCGAGACCGACAACTGGAACGCCATCGATCCGAACGTCGTCGTCGACGACGCCGGGACGCCCTGGCTCGAGTTCGGCAGCTTCTGGAGCGGACTCAAGATGGTCAAGCTCGACCCCACGACCGGCTTGCGCGCCGACACCATGCTCTACTCGCTGGCCAACGGCGCCAACCAGAGGGGGAGCCTCGAGGGCGGCTGGGTGTTCAAGCGCTGCGGCTATTACTACCTGTTCTCGTCGTGGGGCGCCTGCTGCAGCGGCGCGTACGACTACAACATCCGCGTGGGGCGCGGCACCACCGTGACCGGGCCCTACCTCGACCAGGCGGGCACCGATCTGATGAAGGGCGGCGGCACCCAGCTCGTCACGGGGAACACCGACTGGGTCGCCCCCGGCCACAACGCGGTCATCACCTACAACAACAAGACCTACAACATCTATCACGCGCTCAAGGGGAGCTCGAGCGGCCAGGCGACGCTGCGGATCTCCGAGATTGCCTGGACCGCCGACGGCTGGCCGGTCTCCGGCGGGCCTTGAGATTCGGGACCCTGGGAGGGTCCCGCACCTCCCGCGACGAGGTCGAGCCGGCAACGCCGTCTCGACCTCACGCGATCCGGCTCGTCACTTGGCGGTGACGTCGAGGTTCGCCTTCTGGACCTTGTCGGAGCTGCCGCCGAGCATGATCTCGAAGCGGCCCGGCTCGACGACGCGCTTCATCTTCTGGTCGTAGAAGCTGAGCTCGTCGAAGCCGATCGGGAAGTCGACCTTCTTCGACTCGCCGGGCGCGAGGTGGATGCGGCGGAAGCCTTTCAGCTCTTGCACCGGGCGGGTGACCGAGCTGACCAGGTCGTGAATGTAGAGCTGCACGACCTCGTCGGAGGCGCGCTTGCCGGTGTTGGTGACGGTGACCGAGGCGGTGGCCTTCCCGTTGGGGGCGATCGTGGCCGGCGTGACCGTCGGGGCGTCGTACTTGAACGTCGTGTAGGAGAGCCCGTAGCCGAACGGCCAGGCCGGGCCCGGCTGCTCGAACAGATAGAGGCGGCGCGCGGACGGCTTGTAGTCGTAGTAGGCGGGGATGGTCCCGATCGCGCGCGGCACGCTGACCGGCAGGCGGCCCGCCGGGCTCACGTCGCCGAGCAGGACGTCCGCCACCGCGTTGCCGGTCTCCTCGCCCAGATAAAAGCCGTCGAGGATGGCGGGCACCTTCTGCGTCAGCTCGGGGATCGTCAGCGGGCTGCCGTGGATGAGCAGCAGGATCGTCGGCCGCCCGGTCGCCAGCACCGCGCGCGCCAGCTCCATCTGCCGGCCCGGGAGATCGAGCGACGTCCGGTCGCCCTGGTGGTTGTCGGCCCACCCCTCGCGCGAGAGCTGCTCGTTCTGGCCCAGGACCAGCAGCACGACGTCGGCGGCCTTGGCCACCTTGGCCGCCTCGGCGGTGAGGCGAGCGTCGTCGGCCGCGTCCGACATCTCGACGACGTCGTCGGACCAGCCGCGGTTCCCCTTGGTGAGGCCGCAGCCGGGCGCGGTGGTCACGTTGACCTTGTTGCCGAGGCGCGCGCGCAGCCCGTCGACGACGCTCACCGAGTGGTCGGGCTTGCCGCTGTAGCCGCCGAGGCGCGTGACCGCGGCGTTCGGGCCGATGACGGCCAGCGACTTGAGCCGCGCCGGATCGAGCGGCAGCGTGTCACGGTCATTCTTGAGCAGCACGATGGTCTCGTCGGCGGCGCGCCGGGCCAGCGCGCGATCCGCCGCCCGCTCCGGCTCGAGGTTGGCGTCGACATAGGGGTGCTCGAACAGGCCCAGCAGGAACTTGGCGCGCAGCACGCGGGCGACCGCGCGATCGACCACGGCCATCTTCACCTTCCCGGTGTTCACGTCCGACGCCAGCGTGGCGAACCCTTCGATCTGCGGCACCTCGAGGTCGACGCCCGCCTCCAGGGCCACCCGCCCCGCCTCGGGGAGCGAGGCCACGACGTGGTGCTTGCGCTCGAGCTCGGCGATGCCGAAGTAGTCCGACACCACCACGCCGGGGAACTTCCACTCGCCGCGCAGGAGATCGGTGAGGAGCCAGTGGTTGGCGTGCGAGGGGATCCCGTCGACCTCGTTGTAGCTGGCCATCACCGTGGCGACGTTCGCCTCACGGACCGCCGCCTCGAACGGCGGCAGGAACACCTCGCGCAGCACGTGCATCGAGAAGTTTCCGGGCGCCGTGTTGCGCCCGCCTTCGGGCGTCCCGTGCCCGGTGAAGTGCTTGGCCGTCGCCGCCACGTGCTGCTGGTCGATGGGCGCCGAGGCCGCGCCCCGCCCCTGGAACCCGTGGATGGCGGCGACGCCCAATCGGGTCACCAGGTACGGATCCTCGCCGTAGGTCTCCTCGATGCGCCCCCAGCGCGGATCGCGGGCGACGTCGATGACGGGCGCCAGCACGTGCTGAACGCCGCGCGCGCGCGCCTGGCGGGCCGCCACGGTGAAGATCTGCTCGACCAGGTCGGGGTCGAAGGTCGCCGCCAGACCGATCGCCTGCGGGAAGCTGGTGCCGCCCGGCGCGACCAGGCCGTGCAGCGCCTCCTCGTGCAAGAGCGCCGGGATCCCCAGTCGGGTCTTCTCGACCAGGAACTTCTGGATCCCGTTGGCGAAGGCGACCGCCCCCTTGGCGTCGTGGCGATCGCTGGGACGCGTGACCTCACCGATCCCGTCGGGCATCAGCTTCTTCGCCAGGTCCGGCGAAAATTCGTGCGTCTTGGGATCGTCGATGGCGTTCTTCTCCCAGTTCACGCTACCGAGCTGCGCGACCTTCTCGGCCAGCGTCATCCGTTTCAGCAGATCGGCGACGCGCTTTTCAACCGGGAGCTTGGCGTTCTTGTAGGCCGCGTTGCCGGGCGGCGCCGATTCGGCCGCCTCGCCCGTGCAGACGGCACAGACCAGGGCCGCGGCTCCCACGGCGAAAGACAGCTTCAGAAGGACCTTCTGACGGGGGCTCATGGCCGCGGACCATAACATCGGAAACAGGCCGGCAATCATCGAAGCAGCGTGCTTCCCCGGCGAGGGCGAATTGGCTAACCTGCCGCGCATGTCAATGCGCCCCCCAGGCTTTTCCGCAATTCTCGCCGCGTCGCTCGCCCTCGCCTCAGGCGCGTGCATCGTGCGAACCGCCACCCCGGCGGGGGCGCCCGCGGCGGCCCCCGCGCCGTCGGCGGCGACGGCGGCGGCGGAGGATCGCATCGCCGGCCTCTCGCGCGTCGATCTGCTGGGCGGGGCCGGCGTCGGGGCGTTCAAGGTCGAAGGCGAGGCCGCCAAGGTCGAGCTCGCGCCCATCGCCGTGACCGGCCAGCCCTTCACCGACGCCGTCCGCGCCACGATCAAAGAGGGCTCGGGCCACGAGTGGGCGGTGCAGATGGTCGCCCCCACCACCGCGGCCATCGAGGCGGGCGACGCCGTGCTGGCGACGTTCTACCTGCGCACCGAAACGCCCGAGGAGGGGGGCGTCGGCGAGACCGAGTTCGTGTTCGAGCTCAACGGCTCGCCCTACACCAAGTCGGTGCAGTACCCCATCATCGGCGCGCCCGGCTGGGCGAAGGTCGAGGTCCGCTTCAAGGCCGCGGCCGCCTACGCCCCCGGTCAGGCGCACGCCATCTTCCGCCTCGGCTACGAGCCCGAAGCGATCGAGCTCGGCGGCGTCAAGCTGGAGAGCTTCGGCAAGCAGGTCCCTTTCTCGTCGCTGCCGAGCACGCAGGGCGCCGACCGCAAGCGCCAGCAGCAGGCCGCGCAAGCCGCCAAGGAGGCCGCCACCAAGCTGGCCGCGCTGCCGCCCACCGAGGGAGGCGACCTGACCATCACCGTGGCGACCGGCGAGGTCATCCGCCCCATCAGTCCGTACGTCTACGGCATCAACTCGCAGCCGTTCGACGGGGTCGGCGCGACGGTGCGCCGCATGGGCGGCAACCGCCAGACCGCCTACAACTGGGAGATCAACGCCTCCAACGCCGGCAGCGACTACAACCACTCGAGCGACGACTGGCCCTGCACGGTCCTCGGCTACACCGACTGCAGCGTCCCCGGCGCGCAGTTCATCGACTTCGGGACGCAGAACCGCAAGGCGGGGCTCGAATCAATCGCCACCATCCCGATGGTCGACTTCGTGACCGCCGACAAGCGCGGCGCGGTCCCCGAGGCCGACAAGGCCCCCAGCAAGCGCTGGGACAAATCGGTCGCGCAGAAGGGCGCCCCCTTTACCACCTCGCCCGATCTCAACGACGGCGTCGTCTATGAGGACGAGTTCGTCAACGCGCTGGTCAGCAAGCTGGGCAAGGCGGCCCAGGGCGGGATCAAGTTCTACTCGCTCGACAACGAGCCGGCTCTCTGGCCCAGCACGCACCCGCGCGTCCACCCCGAGAAGACGACCTACGCCGAGATGATCTCGCGCACCGAGGCGACGGCCAGCGGCCTGCTCAAGGTCGACCCCACGGCCTTCGTGCTGGGCGCGGTGGCCTACGGCTGGAGCGAGTACAAGTCGCTGCAGGACGCACCCGACGCCAAGGAGCACAACGAGAAGTACGGCAGCTACCTCGACTTCTACCTGGCCACCATGAAGAAGCTGGAGGAGAAGCACCACCAGCGGCTGGTCCACGCGCTGGACATCCACTGGTACCCGGAGGCGCGCGGCGCCAAGCGGATCACCGACCCGGACAACACGCCGAGGACGGTCGAGGCGCGCGTGCAGGCGCCGCGCAGCCTGTGGGATCCGACCTACGTCGAGAAGAGCTGGATCAGCGCCGAGCTGGGCGAGAAGCCGATCAAGCTCATCCCCTGGCTGCAGGGCAAAATCAGCGCGCGCTACCCGGGAACCAAGCTGACCATCACCGAGTACGACTTCGGCGGCGCCACGCACATCTCGGGCGGGCTGGCGCAGGCCGACGTGCTGGGCGTCCTCGGCCGCGAGGGGGTCTACATGGCGAACTACTGGGGCAACGGCCCCGGCAACAGCACCCTACCGAACTACATCAAGGCCGCCTTTCAGATCTACCGCAACTACGACGGCAAGGGCGGCGTCTTCGGCGACACGGCCGTCGCGGCCACGCCCGCCGACCAGAACAAGGCGTCGGTGTTCGCGGCGACCGACTCGAAGCACCCCGGGACGCTGACGGTCCTCGTCCTCAACAAGGAGCAGCATACGATCTTCAATGGAAAGATCGCGCTCAAGGGAGGGACTTACGTCACGGCGAAGGTGTTTGCTTTCGACGGAAGCTCGCCCAAGATCCGGTCGCTTCCCGACGCCCAGATCAAAGACAACTCGCTCAATTATCGCTTGCCGCCGCTGTCGGCGACCTTGTTCGTCTGCAGCAGCCGCTGAAAGGGTTTCGTGGCTTCACTTGATTCAATTGGCTTACGTCGCTTCGCCTTGGCCTCCCTCCTGTCGACCCTGACCCCAGCGGCGCTCGCCGGGTGCGGCAGCAACGCGCCCCCGCCCGACGTCGGCATGCCGCTGCCGACCGCTGCCACGGTGACCGTCGATCCGGCGACGGTCCACCAGACCATGGTCGGGTTCGGCGCGGCGGTCGCGTACTACGCCGGGTCGGCGACGGTGAACCCGATGAGCGCGCAGCTGATGCAGGCGCTGTTCGGCGACCTGGGGATCCAGATCTTGCGGGTCGGCAACTGGTACAACAACAACAACGACGCCAACGGGTCGTTCATGCAGACCGCCGCCTTCGTCCAGGCGGTGCACCAGGCGGGCTACTCGCCCATCCTGCTCATGTCGTCCTGGAACCCGCCGCTGGCGCTCAAGGACAACGACAACCTCCGGATGGGCGGCACGCTGCCCAAGAACGCGGACGGCACCTACCAGTACGCGCAGTTCGCCGCCTGGTGGGCCGAGAGCCTCACCGCCTTCCAGACCGCCTCGGGCGGCATCGTCCCCGACGTCATCAGCATCCAGAACGAGCCCGACTTCACGACCAACAACGAAGGGACCTGCCTCTTCGATCCGACGGAGACGGCGATCCACGCCGGCTACGGCCAGGCGCTGGACGCCGTGAAGACGGCCCTCGCGGGGACGGCGGGCCTGCCGATGCCCAAGCTGGCCGGCCCGGAGAACGACAGCCTCAACAAGAACGAGACCCCGCGCTACATCTCCGGGATCACCTCGTCGGGCTACCTCGACGACCTGGACATCGTCGCCCACCACCTCTACGGCGGCACCGACTCGGCCCCCAACATGTTCGACGGCAACATGATGGGCGTGACGGCCGCGGCGGCCGGCAAGCCGATCTGGCAGACCGAGTACGGCCCCAACGCCGAAAACTTCTTCTACACCGCCTGGCTGATCCAGAACGCCGTGACGGTGGAGGGCGTGTCGGCCTACCTCTACTGGGACCTCTACTGGGTCCCGCAGTCGACCCCCTCGGGTCTGGTGAGCGTCTCCACGACCGGCTACACCGTCAACGACGACTACTACGCCGTCCAGCACTTCGCCAAGCTGACCGGCACCGGCTGGACCCGCGTCGACAGCAGCGCGACCGAGTCGGTCATCACCTCGTCAGCCTTCCTGTCGCCCGACGGGACGCAGCTGACGCTGGTCCTCGTCAACACCGACGCCGCCGACCACCAGATCACGATCGCCCCGGGCAGCTTCGCGGGCACGACCTCCGCCGTCTACCGCTCCTCCGGCACCACCGAGCGCTACGCGGCCATCGGCCCGCTCGACGCCGCCGGCTCGCTGGACATGCCGCCCCGCTCGGTGGCGACGGTGACGCTGGGGCCGTAACGGCGCCGCGGAGCCGGAGCTCCGCGGCGGTGCTTCCGGCCTACGTTAGTTGCTGACCCACTCGACGTCGCTGATCGTCATAGCCGGCATGCACCCCTGCTGGGCGCTGCCGTCCGTTGTAGGGGCCGCCGAGGTGAACTGCCACTGGAGACCGAACATCTCCTTCTCGAAGTCGGCGGGAGCCGACGGCATCCCGGTCGCCGTCAGCGAGTCGAACGTCACCACCGTGGCCGACCCGTCCGTCGGGATCGGCACCTTGAGCTGCGGGAAGTCGTAGCAGCTCGACGCCGTGCAGGTCCCCTTCCTGCTCGTCGGCTCCTGCGATTCCGTCTGGAGCTGGAAGGTAAGGGTACAGCCGTCCGCGGTCCCGCCCAGCGTGAACTTCACGCCGGTCCAATTGGTAGTATCGACGCAGGTATCGAAGGCCATTCCGCCGCCGCCGTAGTCCCCGGCCACGACCGGTCCGGACAGCGTCAGCGTCCCCTTGTCCTTGTCGATCAGCGCGGTGATGTTCGACATCACGCCCGCGTCATTCGTTTTTGTGCCCGGATACCCGAAGACCGAGCCGGTAATCTGGCCCGTCGTTCCCCAGTGTCCGTTCGCCGCGACGCCGCCGTCGCCCGCCGCCGCTCCGAGGAAGTTCGAGATCAGTGCGGTCGTCGGGTTCGCCGTGCAGGGGAGCGCCATTGAAGCGGCGCCCGCCGCGCCGCTGCTGCCGGCCGCTGCTCCGCCCACCCCGGTCGCCGCCCCGCCGCTGCCCGTCGAGCCGCCCGTGTTGCTGCCCGGCCGCCCGCTCGAGCCGCCGCCGCACCCCACCAACGCCAGGCTCGCCAGCACGCCCATCCCCAAGAAAACCGGTCGCGAAATCCCCTGAAGCATTTGTTTCTTCCTTTCGGCCATTGTTAGGAAAAGTCGGTCTCTATCACGCTTTCCCGAGGGCGAGAAGCGGACGCAGCCACATTCCCGCCGGGCGACGCTGATCGCCACCCGAGGGGTTTGCGTTTTTGCAGCAGGATTGCAAAAATTGCCCCTCGCCTGCACGTCCTTGAACAGAGAGAGGTGTAAAGGTCGAGGCGCGGCCCGCGGTGCTCCAACGGATCGACCGCCGCGGCGCTATCTGACGTCGGCGAAGAGGAGAGGCAAGTCGAGCGAGAACCCGGGCAGGCGCTCCGTGGCAAGCGTCTCGCGCAGGAGCTCCTCGCGCGCCAGCCCCGGGCCGGTCCAGCGCTCGACGAACGCATTGGGATCGACCACCCAGTATTCCTGAACTCCCGCGGCCGCGTAGAGCAGGCGTTTGGTGATCCGATCGTAGGCTCGGTCGGAGGACAGAACCGCTACGCAGAGCTCCGGAATCCGATCGATCGGGCCCTGTTGCTCGCGCAACAACCGGGTCAGGAAGACCATCGCATCGGGCTGCAGGATGCGGTCCGGCGCGAAACGGACATCGAGCGACACGATCACCTCTCCGTCGATCAGCTCCGTCTTTTGCTTCGACTCGGGAAGGCTGAGGAACTCAGCCTCGGAGACGAAAGGTGCTGAGGCCGCCGGCCTCATGGTGGTGATCTTCCCACCGGCCCGTCGCCCGCGCCGACCTACGGCATCCCGCCGTCCGGACCGCCGCCCGGGGGCACCCCGCCGTCCGGCGGGAGCTCTTCGCGGTAGCCGAGGAGGGTGTTCTTCTCTTCGAGCTTGGTGAGCTTCACGGAGACCTTGCTGTCGCCGAAGGTG
>DASYCK010000062.1:0-9040 GCA_036500205.1 Polyangia bacterium
CAGTCCGGCGCCGCCATCGTCCAGAACAACTACAGCGCGGGTGACACCGGACAGCAGTGGATTCTCTCGATGGTTTCCCCGGGAAACTACAAGCTGACCAACGTGAACAGCGGCCTGGTCCTCGACGCCACCGGCGGCAAGGTTTCGGACGGCACGCCGATGATTCAGAGCACTCCCAACAGCAACGCCACCCAGAAGTGGACCGTCAAGTCCATGCAGGACGGCACCGGCTTCTACCAAATTCTGCCTTCTTCCAGCGCCACCGCCTCCGTGACGCCCTCCAAAGGCAGCTCGCCCAGCGCCAACTGCAGCGTCGTCGTTTCGTCTTACAACTACGCTGACTTCCAGAAGTGGGCGCTCTCTCTCGCCAACTGATCCTCTCGTCCTCTCCTCTCGCTTGATACGAACGGGCGGCCCAAAAGGCCGCCCGTTTTGCTTTCGTCCGCACGTTTCGTGAGGCTGGCGCCGCGCGGTCGTCTGTGACGGTCTCGTAACGTTTCGCGCCCGACGCGCGCGCCTTTACAGGCTCTTCGACCTCGCAGGCTCGGGCACGATTGTCGCTGTGCAGACAGTCGACGGATTGGCCCACTCACGGAGGAAATGATCATGCACATCCTGTTGACGCTCATCGTCGGTCTGTTTGTCGGAGGCATCGCCAAGCTGTTGATGCCGGGACGCGATCCCGGCGGAATCGTCATCACCATGTTGCTGGGCATCGCCGGGGCTGTGGTGGCGAGCTTCATCGGTCGCGCGCTCGGCTTCTATCAGGCTGGCGATTCCGGCCCGGGCGTGATCGCGTCGGTCATCGGCGCGGTGGTTCTGCTGGCCGCCTACCGGGTCGTGTCGCCCCGGAAGCTGCAGTCACCCCGCTGATCGGGGATCCGTTGCCTCCCGGTCAGAGCCGGGTGGTAACGTTTCTCCATGCGGAGCGCGCGCCTCTGAACGATGGTCGGAAAACGGCGACCCGCCGGATGCCGTTCGGGCTGCACTGGTTCCGGCGGGATCTGCGCGTCGCGGGCAATCCGGCCCTACGCTGGAGCTGGAACGAGCACCGTGGGCGGGTCCTGGGGCTGTTCTGCTTCGACGCCGCGTTCCTGGCGCGTGACGATTTTTCGTCCGACCGCTTCGCCTTCTTTCTGGCCACGCTGGCCGCGCTGCGCGCGGAGCTGCGCGCCGCGGGCGGAGATCTGTTGGTGCTGGACCGCGCCCCCGTCGAGGCGTTCTCGTTCCTGAGGGGCGCCCTGGAGCAGGCGGGCATTCCACTCCCCGCCACGGTGTCGTTCAACCGCGACTACGAACCGTTCGCGCGGAAAAGAGACGACGCGATGACGGCGCTGCTCGACCGGCAGTGGGGCGTCACCGTTCACACCGAGGCCGACCACGTCCTCATCGAGCCGGAGGAGATTCGCAAGGACGCAGCGGCCAGGGACGCCCCCCGCTATTTCCAGGTCTACTCGGCGTTCGCGCGGCGCTGGTTCGAGCTGCTGGCGTCTCCGCGCGTGCACGCCCGCGTGCAGGCCCAGCGTCAGGGGCTGACCTACCTGAACGAGCTGGAGGACGATCCGGCCGCCCACGCGGGCCTGTTCACCGTCACCTGGGCCACGCTGTTCGGTGAGGCGGCGCCGCCCGCCGATCATCTGCAGCGGTTCATCGACGACACGACGCCGCGGGTGCGCGTGCCGCTGCCCGAGGCCGGGGCGCTGGCGGCGCGGCGCCGGCTGCGCGCGTTCCGCCCGCACCTGGCCGGGTACAAGGACGCGCGCGACGTCCCCAGCGTCGACGGGACGTCGCGCCTCTCGATCTATTTCAAGAACGGCTCCCTCACCGGCGCCCAGGTGATCGCCGAGCTAGGCCTGGAGAGCGCTGCTTTCGGGGAAGGCTCGGGCGCGAGCACGTTCTTGCGCGAGCTGGTCTGGCGCGAGTTCAACTACCATGTGCTCTGGCACCGGCCCGATGTCGAGACGCGCGCCTTTCTGCCCCAGTTCCGCGACCTGGCTTGGGAGAACCGCGCCGACTGGTTCGAGGCATGGAAGGCGGGGCGCACCGGCTTTCCCATCGTCGACGCGGGCATGCGCCAGCTTGCCGAGACCGGGTGGATGCACAACCGGGTGCGCATGATCGTGGCGTCGTTCCTGACCAAGGATCTGCTGATCGACTGGCGCTGGGGTGAACGCCATTTCATGGAGCGGCTGCTCGACGGCGATCTGGCGCCCAACAACGGCGGCTGGCAGTGGGCCGCCTCCACCGGCTGCGATGCCCAGCCGTATTTTCGGGTGTTCAATCCCACGTTGCAGAGCAAGCGCTTCGATCCCGACGGCGTCTACCTGCGCCGGTTTCTGCCCGAGCGACGCGCCGACGACGCGAGCCGCATCCACGAGCCGCGCCAGCCGCTGGTCGACCACGCGATTCAAAAAGAGAAGGCGCTGGCGCTCTACCGAAGGGGAGGTGGGTCGTGATGGAACCGGTGGCAAAAGAGGAATCACGAGGGATCAGGGCCGCGGTGCCGTTGCGCATCGGCGTGTCGGCCTGTTTGATGGGGCGGGAGGTCCGCTTCGACGGGCAGCACAAGCGTGACGCCTTCCTGGTCGACGAGCTGGGTCCCTTTGTCGAGTTCGTGCCGGTCTGCCCCGAGGTCGAGGTGGGCATGAGCATCCCGCGCGAGACGGTGCGGCTGGTGCGCCTGGGCGAGCGGGGCCGGTCGGGCACCCCGTCGCGGCTGGTGGCGTCGCGGTCGGGCGAGGACTGGACGGCGCGCATGAACGCCTACGCCGAGAAGCGGGTGGAGCGGTTGGCGCGGGAGAATCTGTCGGGCTTCGTGCTGAAGAAGGACTCGCCCAGCTGTGGACTGCTGCGGGTGAAGCGTTACGACGACCCCACCACCGAGGCGAAGGCGGAGCGGGACGGGACCGGGCTGTTCGCCGGCTGGTTGCAGCGGACGTTCCCCCAGTTGCCCATCGAGGAGGAGGGGCGGCTGTACGACGCGAAGCTACGCGAGAACTTCATCGAGCGGATCTTCGCGTACCACCGGCTGCGCGCCCTGTGGGCGACGCGCTGGACGTTGCGCTCGCTCATCGCGTTCCACACCGCGCACAAGATGGCGCTGCTGGCCCACGACGAGCCGGGCTACCGGCGCCTGGGCCGCCTGGTGGCGCTCGGGAAATCCTTGCCGCGCGACGAGCTCCGGCAGCGCTACGAAGCGGGGTTCATGGAGACGCTGACCAAGCTGGCCACACCGGGACGACACGCCAACGTGATGACCCACATGTTCGGGCATTTCTCCGACAAGCTGGACCGCGCGACGCGCGACGAGATCCTGACCGTCATCGAGGATCATCAGAAGGAGCTGATCCCGCTAGTGGTCCCGTTGACGCTGCTGCGCCACTACGTACGGCTCCTCAAGGTGACATATCTGGCCGATCAGACCTACCTCGAACCGCACCCGAAGGAGCTGATGCTGCGCAACCGGGTCTGAGCGCGTCAGCCCATGGTGGCTTCGAGCCACCGCGCGAAGTTGCTCGGCGCGTCCCAGCGGGCGAATTCCTCGGCCAGGCCCGTCGCCCTGGCGGCGAAGGAGCGCTCCGTCAGCAGGTGTTCCAGGGCGTGGCGCAGACCGTCGCGGTCGACCGTCCCGGCACGCAGCAGCAGACCGGCGCCAGCATCGGCGATGGCGGTCATGGCCAGGTACTGATCGAGGTTGAAGGCGATGCCGAGGACCGGGCGCCCCTCGGCGAGGGCCTGATAGCCGGTGGTGCTGCCGCCGTTCGACACGACGGCCATCGCGCGTCGCGCCGCCAGGTGGCCCGGGAGATAGTCGGCGACGAAGACATGCGCGGGGAGGCTGCCGGTGGGGAGCCGCGCGCGCCCGGCGGTGGCCACCAGCACCTGGAACCCCAGCCCGGCGGCGACGTCGATCACCAGCGGCAGCCGATCCACGCGACCCGACGAGCCCAGGGTCACGTACAGCGTGGGACGTCTCCGATCGAGCGCGTCCCACCAGCCGGGAAGCGGCACCGGCGGTGACCACAGCACCGGCCCCAGGTAGCGCTGGTGCGCGGGGAGGTCGCGGGTCGGCACCAGCGCGGGGACATCCGGGAACAGCGTGTGAGCCCCGTGGGTGAGGACCTCGGGCAAGGTCCCCAGCGACGGCAGCCCGTGCCGCGCGCGAAGCGCGTTCACGGGGCTGGCGAAGTGCGCGAACACACGCGGCAGCGCCCTGGGGAAATATTGCTCCGCCAGCTTCACGCCCAGCAAGCGGACGATCGGGTGGTCGGGCAGGGGAAAGCCTTCACGCGCGGCGAACGGGCTCCAGTAGGCGTTGATCAGGTTTGCGTAAGGGATCGCGTCGACGGCCGTCGACACCGCCAGCGACAGACGGAGATCGCCCACCACCAGATCGGGCCGCACGCGGGCGAACAGCGCCCGCTCGTCGCGGATGTAGCGGGCCAGCGTTCGCTTGCCGTACAGGCGTCGCCCTCCCGCCACGCGCGCGTCGATGGTGCGCGCCGACAGGGAATGAAGCTCGTGGCGGACGAACGTCGTTCCCGCGAAGATCATCTCGTCGAAGCGCGCCGATGCGAAGTGGACCTGGTAGCGCGCGGGATCGAGCGCACGCGCCAGCGTCGCCAGACGGACCACCTGGGCCAGGGTCACCGCCTCGCACACGAACAGGATCCGGCGCACCGCGGTCACCGGCAGTCGTCGAGGGCGGCGCGCGCCAGTTGCCGCCACTCGACGGCGTCGGGGCCAAAGCTGGCGAGATCGTCGCGACCGTCGACGGCCAGGGCCAGCGGGCGGGCTCGCGCGCAGTCGCCGTGGTCCGCGAAGTAGGAGGCGGCCATCGCCTGGTTGCCGGGAAAATCGGGCGCGCGCGCCAGCGCCTGCAGGAAGTACGTCGCCGCCTTCCTCGACGAGCCGACCGAGATCAGCGCGGGCGCCTTCCAGTACAGGTTGGCCAGGCTCCGCGCGGCGGCGGCGTGATCGTAGAGCGGGCTGGTCTGGTCGAGGCGCAGCAAGGTCGCTTCGATCTCGGGGATCACCCGGAGCGCGAACAGCTTCCCGTGGGTCAGCGCCTCGCCGGCGAGGTTGGCGGACAGCCACAGCAGCGCGTTCGGTTCGTCGGGTCGGGCGGCCAGCACGCCGCGCGCGCTGTCGATGCCGCGCTGGTAGTGCCGTCGCGCCTCGTCGTCGGAGGACGCGGCCTTTCCGGAGCGATAGGCCGATTCGGACGGGCTGTAGCGTTCACCGGTCATCGCGTACGCGCCGCTCGACCAGGCGAGCGTGAACGCCGCGACCGCCACCGACCGGCAGAGCGGCGACCCATTCACCGGGGCCCGCCCGGGAAGAGCTGGGACAGCGCCACCAGCGTCTCGGCGACGCCCCGGTAACCGCGCGAATACCAGAGCCACCAGCCCGCCATCATGATGCCGTGGCCGATCAGGATGAAGACGTGGCTCCACATCTCGACCACGTCCGACTTGCCACCGAGGTAGCGCCGCCAGTGCATGACCTCGTCGACCAGGCTGTAGATGAACGACAGCACCGTCAGCACCAGCGCCGGGATCGCGAACGCGGCGCCGCCCGAGTAGGCGGCGCACAGCAGCACGCAGCTCGCCACGCCCACGGCGATGATGATGTGGTGGACCATCGCCTCGCCCCCGCGCAGCGCCTCCCGGTAGATGGTCCGGTGGCCGATGGTGTCGACGGAGATCGCCAAGGTGAAGATGACGGCGCCGAGCGGCAGCAGGTACGCCTCGGCGGGCAGCGGCGCGTGGGCGTGATGGCCGAGGGCCATGAAGCCGCCCGTGCTGAAGCAGAGCCCCAGCATCAGCCCCACCCAGGCCACGTACACGATCCAGTCGACCCGGCGAAACTGGCGGATGCGGCCGACGTAGAGCGCCACCTCCCCCAACACGGAGAGCGGCGGCGAGGCTGGACCCACCAGCGACACGGTCGCCTTCGGTTTCATGGCGACACCTGCGCCCGGTGCGTGGTCACGCCGTTGACCCCTTCGACGACCGTCACCTCCTCGTCAGGCTCCGAGACGATCGGTATCTGGAACCACAGGGGGATGAACGGCGGCGCCGCGCGACGACGCGCCGGCAGGAGCCTCTTCACCAGCGTCTCGCTCACCGCGCGCGCCAGCAGCCTCAGCTTCCTGCCGCGGGGGACGACCGCGCGTCCCGAGAGGACGTCGAACCCGCGGCGGGCGATCAGCCGACCGATCTCCGCGTAGATCAGGCGCGCCGCCCGGATGGCGACGGCACACCTGAACGGAAGGCGATCGAGACCGCTGTCGCCCGAACGATAAAAGTCGTCGGCCCGCCGGAGCACTTCGGCCACCGCGCCAGCCGTACGCCCGGGCGTGTGTGTCGGCCCGCTGTTCCCGTCGAGGAGCGCGCTGGGCAGGTACACCCGCCCGCGCCGTTCATCCTCGACCACGTCGCGACAGATGTTGGTCAGCTGCATGGCGATGCCGAGATCGGCGGCGCGCCTCAGCACGCTGGCGTCCCGCACGTCCATGAGATGCGCCATCATCAAGCCCACCGTGCCGGCGGCGCGGTAGCCGTAGAGCAGCAGCTCGTCCATGGTCCGGTAGCGCACCGTCCCCACGTCCATCGCCATCCCCGCCAGAAGATCCTCGGCATAGCGCCGGGGAATGCCGTGACGTCTCACCACGTCTTGCATCGCGGCCAGCACGGCATCGCTCTGGGGCTCTCCGCGATAGACGGCGGCCAGTTCTTCCCGCAGCCGCGCCACCGCCGTCGATCGGGTCGCTTCATCGTCGGGCGTGTCCACGGCGTCGTCGCACCGCCTGCACCAGGCGTACAGCGCCGCCGCGTCCCGCCGGTAGGCCGCCGGCAGCAGCTTGCCGGCCAGCGCGAAGCTCTTCGCGTGATGCGCCAGGATTCGCTGCGCGGTATCCGCCTGCTCGGGCGTCATGACGCGAGGGCCTGCCCGCCCTGAGCGAAGTCCTCGAGCACAACGCGCGTGGTCGCCTTGGCCGAGTTGATGACGCCGGGAACGCCAGCGCCCGGATGCGTCCCCGCGCCCACGATGTAGAGGCCGGGAATCTCCGGATCGCGGTTGTGGGGGCGGAAGTACGCGCTCTGCGAAAGTCGCGGCGCCACCGAGAAGGCCGAGCCCTGAAAGGCATTCAGCTGCGCGCGAAAGTCGACGGGGGTGAAGATGCGCCGGGTGACGATCTCCTGGCGCAACCCCGGCAGCACGCTCTCCATCGAGGCGAGGATGCGGTCGGCGTAGGGCTCGGCCTGGCGCGCCCAGTCGACGTCGGCCGCGCCCAGATGGGGCACGGGGGCCAGCACGTAGAACGACTCGCAGCCAGGTGGCGCCAGGCTGGGATCGGTCACCGTGGGCTGGTGAAGATAGAGGCTGAAGTCAGGGGGCAGCGCGGGCCCGTGAAAGATCTCGGCCAGCATGTCGCGGTAGCGGGGCCCGAACAGCACCGTGTGATGGGCCGAGCCCGGGTACCGCCGCCGCGTGCCGAAGTAGATGACAAACAGCGACATCGACCAGTGCATCCGCTCGAGCCGCGCCCGCTGACGGTCCGCGGTCGGCGTCCCCTCGTACAGCCGCCCGTAGGTGTGGTGCAGATCGGCGTTGGAGACGACCGCGTCGAAGGCCTCCTCCTCCGCGCCGTCCGTGTCGACGAGATGGACCGTGGCGTTGGTGGGCCCGCGTCGCGCCAGCCGGATGCGCTTCACCGGAGTTGAAAGGCGCAAGGTGCCGCCCAGCCGCTGATACAGATCGACCAGCCCCTGCACCAGAGCCCCGGTTCCGCCGCGGGGGAACCACACCCCCCACTTTCGCTCCAGGAACGGGATCAGCGTGTAGATGGCGCTGGTCTCGAAGGGGTTGCCACCGATCAGCAGCGCATGGAAAGACAGCGCCTGCCGCAGTCGTTCGTCCTTCACGTACTGGCTCACGGCACCGTAGACGGAGCGATCGGCGCGCAGGCGAGCCAGCGCGGGCGCCACCCGCACCATGTCGACGAAGCGCAGGAACGCCGCATCCACCAGCCCCTCGTAGCCGGCCTCGAACACCTGCCGGCTGTAGTCGATGAAGCGCTCGTAGCCCGCCAGATCGCCGGGGGCCATCGCCGCGATCTGCGCGCGCATCGATTCGGCGTCGCCGCCGTAGTCGAAGCGGGTCCCGTCCGGCCACTGCAACCGGTAGAACGGCGTGACCGGCTCCAGCGTCACGTGCTCCGCCATCCGCTCGCCAGCGAGCGCGAACAGCTCCTCGAGACAGTGCGGCGCCGTGATGACGGTCGGTCCCGCGTCGAAGGTGAACCCCTGATCGCGATAGACGTAGGCGCGCCCCCCCGGAAGATCGCGCGCCTCGAACATCGTGGTGCGAAATCCAGCCGCTTGCAGGCGGATGCCCGCGGCCAGTCCCCCGAAGCCGCTGCCGACGATGGCGATGCGCCGGTCACCCATAGGCCGCCTCCAGTCGCTGAATCTCCGTCGTCAACAGCTCCAGTTCCTCGCGGTCGCCCACCTCGGCCCCCAGATCGCGAACGGCCCGCTGGAGATACGCCGTCGTCTGGCGCCGCCCCTTCAGACCAACCGCCATCCTCAGCTGGGCCGCCAGCGCGCGGGCGCGCGTTCCGTCGCTGTCGGCGGCACCCACCAGGGCTCGGGCGCTCCCCTGCAGATGGGCGAACGTCGGCTCGTCCAGCTCCTGCGCGGCCACGGCCCAGGGCCAGGTGGGGCGGCCATTGCGTAGATCCTCCAGCGCCTTGGAATCGGTGGCGTCGTTCGGCGGCGCGTTCAGATTGCCGAAGTCATCCAGCATCTGCAGGCCCAGCCCCAGGCGACGCCCGAAGCGGGCGAGGGCGTTGATGCGCGGACCGGGCGCCTCGGCGGCGATACCGCCCAGTCGCGCCGCCAGCTCCATCAGCGCCCCCGTCTTCAGCATCGTGCTGGTGGCGACGGTGCGGTACACCTCGTCGCACGGCAGCGCGCCGATGCCCACCGACAGATCGAGCGCTTGCCCCATGTGGCAGCGGTACATCGCCCGG
>DASYCK010000063.1:0-14662 GCA_036500205.1 Polyangia bacterium
TCCGCCTCCGTGTTCATCACGAAGGGACCGTACTGCGCCACCGGCTCGCCGATGGGGCGCCCCTGCAGCAGCAACATCTCGACCTCGTCGGGGCCCGCCTCCAGCGACAGCGCCGAATCGCCGCGCAGCTCGATGCCGTGCGCGGGCGAGATGGCGTGCCCACCGGCGCGCAGCGCCGAGCCCTGGAAGAAGTACAGCGTCCGGTTCGTCCCTTTCGCGGCCGGCGGCAAGGTCCAGGTGGCGCCCGCCGCCATCTTGATCGTCCAGATCGCGACGTCGGCCTCGGCGCGCGCGGCCCACGAGTTGGGCGGCGGCTTGGGCACGGCCGTCTTCAGCGCGTCGTGGTGTCCCGCCACCACCGTCACCTCGGTGGCGCGACCCGCGTCGTCGTGCGACACGTGTCGCGGAATGGTGTTGTTCCACATCATCGAGAAGTAGGGATCGACCATCTTGTCGACGGCGGGCAGGTTCAACCAGATCTGGAACAGCTCGAGCGGGTTCGGCTGGGCGCGATTCAGCAGCGGGAACATCTCGGAATGCAGGATGCCCTTCCCCGCCGTCAGCCACTGCACGTCGCCACCGCCGTAGCGGGCCCCCGCACCCAGCGAGTCCGAGTGATCGAGCAGCCCGCGCCGCACCACGGTCACCGTCTCGAAGCCGCGATGAGGATGCTGGGGGAAACCGGGCACCAGCTCGCCGTGGTACATGCGCCAGCCGTCCTTGCCCTCGAAGTCCTGGCCGATGTTGCGCCCTTCGAGGGTGGTGGCGGGCCCCATGTGCTCGTTGCCGGCGGGGTACCTGTCGTCGTGGTGGACGCAGAACAGGAAGGGGTCGGGCGTCTTCCACGGAAATCCGAGCGGCATGGTCGCCAGGATGGCGTCCGCCCCCTCGAGGCCTGAGTCCTTCACGTGCGTCTCCTTGTGGTGGCGGTCGCCGGTGGTGCAGGCCGCGACCGACGAGGCGGCGGCCCCCGTGGCGCTGGTCGCGGCGATGATCTTCAAGGCGTCTCTGCGGTTCACGTCGCTCATGATGTCCCCCGCCGCTGCACTGCGTGGCAGTCTAGCAGGGCCCGCCAGCGGGCGGATTGAGGTCGCGTCGCGACATGTAACCGATTGCCTTTCCTTCGGATACAAGGGTAAAGGAGAGGTCTGCCCACCCCTCGTGGCAGGCGACGATTCGTTCAAACGGAGGTCCAGATGTCGAACCGCAAGATCGACCGCCAGGAGTTCTTGAAGACGGCCCTCGTGCTCGCCGGAGCGGGCGCCGGGTTGACCACGCTCGCGGAGTGCGGGAGCAGCGG
The DNA here is from genome assembly GCA_036500205.1 of Polyangia bacterium. GTDB lineage: Bacteria > Myxococcota_A > Polyangia > Fen-1088 > Fen-1088 > DASYCK01. The sequence continues at coordinate 1,301 of DASYCK010000063.1, forward strand.
TGGCGGTGGCGGCAGCGGGAACGGCTCGGGCGGGAACGGCTCGGGCGGCAATGGCTCGGGCGGCAATGGCTCGGGTGGCAGCGGCTCGGGCGGCAGCGGCTCGGGCGGCAGCGGCTCGGGCGGCGCCAACGTGAGTAGCGGTGGCACCAACGGCGGAACCGGCGGTCGGGAGGGCTCGACGGGCGGGTCCAGCACCGGCGGCGCCAACGCGGGGACGGGCGGCGCCAACGCGAGCACCGGTGGCACCGGCGGCGTGACCGGGGATGGTGGCGTGACCGGGGGTGGCGGAAGGGGCGGCGGCGGCAAGGGTGGCGGCACCACGACCGGAAGCGGCGGTAGAGGCGGCAGCACCGCGACCGGAAGCGGCGGCGCGGGCGGCTCGACGACGACGGCGATGTGCAGCGACCCCGTGAACGCGGTGCAGACTTCGCAGGACCCCCACACGCACACGCTGACGGTCACGGCCGCGAACGTCGCGGGCGACGTGATGATGTACACGACGGGAGTGGCCGGTCAGGGCGCCGGTCACACGCACGGGCTCCCGCTGTCGGCGCAAAACATCGCCGACCTGAAGGCCGGCAAGGCCGCGACGATGCTGGTGACGACCACGACCAGCACGGGAACGGCCCACATGCACACCTTCATGGTCAAGTGCGCGTAGCCGGAGCGACGCGCGCAAAGCCTCCATCCACGCCGTCCCTCACCGGCACCTGACGGCGCCTGCCTCTCCCAAAATTGGGAGAGGCGATCAGATCTGCCGTGCGCGTCTGCGCTTTCAGGTGCTGCCCCATCCGCATAGTCAGAGTGAGCGGAGCGAGCGGGTTTGTCGACGGAAGGCTCGGCTTCGCCGAGCCAGCGCGCGCCGAGATCCTAGGGGGGGCTCGAGGGGGGGACGAAGGCCCCCCCTCGCAGGGCAGCGATCAGTGCGTCGTTCTGCGCGGCGCTGCCGATGGTGATGCGGAGGAAGCTCCGGAGCTCGGGGGTGTCCCAGTGGCGGACCAGGATCTTGTGGGCGCGCAGGTGGTCGCGAAGCGCGGACGCGCGCGGGCCGACCTCGCACAGCACGAAGTTGCCGAACGCCGCCGGCCAGGTCCATCCGAACGAGGCCAGCGCGTGCTCGACCCGCACCTTCTCGATCAGCGTGCGCCGGATCAGCTCGGCGTGGTGCGCGCGATCCTCCAGCGCCGCCGCGCCCAGCGCCTGCGTGATGACGTTGACGTTGTAGCTGTCCTTCACCTTCGTCATCTGCGCCACCAGCGCCGGCGCCGCGAACAGCAGACCGAGCCGCGCGCCCGCCAGGCTGTAGCTCTTCGAGAACGTGCGCAGCACCACCACGTTCGGATGCTGCGCCAGCTGGGGCAGCATGCTGGCGTTGGGATCGACGCCCAGCGCGAAGTCGATGTACGCCTCGTCGACGACCAGGATGCCGTCGAGACGATCGGCCAGGCGGCGCAGCGTCTCGATCGGCGCCAAGGTCGACGACGGGTTGTCGGGGTTCGCCACCATCGTCATCCGCGCGCCCGTGGTGCCGAGCGCCTCGGGCAGCTCCCACCGCTTCGGCTTTCGATCGTAGGGAACGCGGGTGACCTTCGCGCCCTGGATGCCGGCCAGCGTGTCGTAGAGCCCGTACGACGGCCAGGCGAACGCCACGCGATCGCCCACATCCAGGAACGTCCGGTACAGGATCGTCAGGCAATCGTCCGAGCCGTTGCCCGCCAGGATCTGCGCGGAGGAGACGCCAAACCGCTCGGCCGCAACCTCGCGTAGGCGCGCGCTGACCGGATCCGGATACAGGCGCAGCGACTCGTCGGCGATCCCCGCCAGCACCTCGAGGACGCGGGGCGACGGCCCCACCGCGCTCTCGTTCGTGTTCAGCTTGATGAACCCCGGCTGCTGCTCACCAGGCGTGTACCCGCCGAGCGCCCGGATGCCGGGCCGAACGTAGTCGAGCGCGTCGCGTTTACTGGACGCGGTCATCGTCGCGGATTTGGCCTCGCCAGCCCGGTCTTCGTCGCTCATGGCGGCTGGCCAGACTAGCAGAATTCTGGGGTATGCTGCCGCTCGGATCCATGGCGCGCGTCCTGATCATCGATGACAACGAGACGATGCGCGAAGGCTTGGCGGCCACCGTGCGCCGCATGGGCCACGAGGCGATCGTGGCGCCGAACGGTGGCGAGGGCATCGCGCAGCTGCGGCGCCGCGGCGCCGACTTCGTCATCACCGATCTGAAGATGGAGGGGACGGGTGGCCTGGACGTGCTGAAGGCGGTGCAGGAGATCGATCCCAGCTGCCCCGCCATGATCGTGACGGCGTTCGGCACCGTCGAGACGGCCGTCGAGGCGATGCGCCTGGGGGCTTTCGACTTTCTGCAGAAGCCGTTCGCGCCCGAGGTGGTCCGGTTGAAGCTGGAGCGCGGGCTGGAGCTGCGGCGCGAGCGCCTGGCCCGCGAGCGCGCCGAGGCCGACGCGGCCGCCCTGCGCGCCGACGCGGCCGCCCGCTACAGCTTCGGTGAGATCGTCGGCGAGACGCCCGCCATGCGCGCCGTGTTCCAGACCATCGAGCGGGTGGCGCCCACCGACGCCTCCGTCTACATCCACGGCGAATCGGGCACCGGCAAGGAGCTGGTGGCCCGCGCCATTCACGAGCGGTCCAGGCGCGCCGCCGGCCCGTTCGTCAAGGTCAACTGCGGCGCGCTCGCCGAGACGCTGCTCGAGTCCGAGCTGTTCGGTCACGAGAAGGGCGCCTTCACCGGCGCCATCAAGCGCAAGCTGGGGCGCTTCGAGCTGGCCGACAAAGGGACGCTGTTTCTCGACGAGATCGGGGACGTGTCCCCCAACGTGCAGGTGAAGCTGCTGCGCGTGCTGCAAGAGCGCCAGTTCGAACGGGTGGGCGGCGAGGACACGGTCACCGTCGACGTGCGCGTCGTCTCGGCCACCCACCGCGACATGAAGACCGAGGTGGCGGCGGGCCGCTTTCGCGAGGATCTGTTCTATCGCCTGCACGTGGTGCCGGTCGAGGTTCCGCCGCTGCGTGAACGGCCCGAGGACATCGCCCGGCTGGTGACGCACTTCATCGCCAAGCTGGGGCCGCGCACCAACCCCACCGTTCGCGGCATCGACGACGCCGCCCTGGCGCGCCTGGCCGGGTACGCCTGGCCGGGCAACGTGCGCGAGCTGGAGAACGCCATCGAACAGAGCCTCGTCTTCGCCGAAGGGGAGCGCATCGAGGTGCGCGCGTTGCCGGCGTTCCTGAAGACGGCCTCGCTCGATCATGCGCTGGCGTTGCCGCAGGGGAACATGTCGCTGACCGAGATCCTGGAGGATCTGGAGCGGCAGCTGATCCAGCGCGCCTACGACAAGGCGGGCGGCGTGAAGACCGAATGCGCGCGACTGCTCGGCGTGAAGACGAGCGCGCTCTACTACAAGCTGGAGAAGTACGGCATCGGCGTCATCGCCAGCCGGGGCGGAGAGCGCGAAGGCGACCCGGCCGCCGCGCCGCGCCCGGAAGAACTGCTGGGCGACGGGCCAGCCTCCGGGGGCGACGACGGATCGCATCGCTAGCCGCGGCACCCTCGCCTGGCGCCACTGGGCGGGGGCCGCGCTGCTGGGCGCCACCTTGGCGGGCTGCGCCGGCCCCTCGGCCGAGCTTCGCGCCGGTCGCCCCGGCGAAGTCGAGGAGGGCAAGGCCACGTACTACGCCTCCCGCCTGACCGGACACCGCACCGCCAACGGAGAGCGCTACGATCCGGCGCTGATGACGGCGGCGCATCCGGTGCTGCCGTTCGGCACCAAGGTGCGCGTCACCCGGCTCGACCTCGGCGTCCCCCCCGTCGTCGTGCGCATCAACGATCGCTGCGCCGGGGGGCGGAAGATCATCGACCTGTCCGAGGCGGCGGCCCGACGACTCGACATGATCCGCGCCGGGATCGTGCCCGTGCGTCTGGACGTGCTGGCCCGCTGATTCCCGGCGACGCAACGCCATTGCGCTCGCCGCCAACGTGGTTGTCCCTTCCAGCAGGCGACGGGCAGAATGCGCGTGGCATTCGGTGTGGCCTCCTCCTTGCTCAGCTCCTCGGCAACCCATCGCTCGCCGAGGAGGCCCCCGTGAAGCTCTCGCTCCTGAAAATTCCGCTCCCGCTCGTCTGCCTGCTCGGTCTCGCCTCGACGGCCGACCCCGCCTGCAACTCGCACCGACTGGCCACGCCCCAGCTCGCGCCCATCACGCTCGACGAGCAGTCGTTCACCCAGTCGATCAATCGCAAGCTCGACCTCCTGTTCATGGTCGACGACTCCCCCTCGATGGCGCCGCTGCAGGCGAAGATGTCGCAGCAGCTCGGCAACTTCATGGATGCGCTCGCCGACCCCGCCACGGGACGCCTGCCCGACCTGCACGTGGCCGTGGTGTCGTCCTCGTTCGGCGGGGGCAAGTGGGGCAACGTCAATCAGTGCGGCGCCGACTCGCACCCGGGCGACGATGGCGGGAAGTTCCAGCAGGGCCCGGGCGGCGCGGGCAGCGGAAGCTGCGCCATGCTCCACCAGGGACAGACGTTCCTGAAGTCGGGGAATGGCACCGACACGCCCAACTACGACGGTGACATCCGCGACGCCTTCAAGTGCATGGCGCTGCTGGGAGACAGCGGCTGCGGCTTCGAGAGCCAGTTCGAATCGGTGTACTACGCGCTCTACAAGGCCAGCAAGCCCGACGATCCGGACAACGGCGGGTTTCTCCGTGAAGAGGCGGAGCTGGCCATCGTGATGGTCACCAACGAGGACGACTGCTCGGTGGCGGCGAATTCCTTGCTGCTCGATCCCGGGATCAACTCGGTCACCGATCCGACCGGTCTGGGCGCCCTGCAGTCGTATCGCTGCAACGAGTTCGGCCATCTCTGCCACGGCGCCCCGCCCCCCCACGATGCCCCTTCCGGCAGCGTGACGCTCGACGGCTGCGTGTCGGCCGAGGACATGGGCAAGACCGATCCCGACGTCCGTGCCCCCGACGGCAGCTCCGATCCGACGATGGGCCACCTGTGGCCCACCGTGGCCGACTTCAGCGACTTCCTTCGAAGCCTGAAGGATCCCGACAATCTCCTGGTCGCCGCGATCGCGGGCCCCCGCACCAGCGACAGCGGCCAGTCACTCTACCGCGTGCTCCCCCAGGCCAACCCGTCGGCTGGCGGCGAGATCGATCCGGTCGTCGATCATTCGTGCACCCACGCCGCCAGCGATTCGTCCATGCCCGAGTACGCCGATCCGGCCGTGCGCATCGGGCAGTGGATCGACGGCTTCGGCGCGAACGGCGTCTTCTATCCCATCTGCGCCGACGACTTCAGGAGGGCGATGGTGGGCATCGCCACCTCGATCACCAACGTCCTGAAGAACGCCTGCGTCAGCGACAACATCGCCCCCCTCGACGTAGGCGACGCGACCAAGGGGCATGACTGCAAGGTCGGCGTACCGGGGGCGGGCGGCGCGCGCCAGCCGATTCCAGAGTGCGCGCCGCTGGCGGGCGCCCCCACGAACGCCCCCTGCTACCGGCTCACCACGAACGCGCCGGCCTGCGCCGCCGCCGACAACGGGAAGACGACGCTGCTGACGATCTGCCCCGATTCCACCTGCACCCCCGGCGACGACGCGCTCGACGCCGACATCTCGTGTCTCCTCCTGTGAGGAGCGTTCACGAGGTTTTCGCGCGATCAGTTGCCGCTGCTCGCGTCGGCGTCCTGACAGGTGATCGAGCTCGAGGACGTGCCCGCGTCGTCGTGACAGCCCTGGGGCACGATGCCGTAGACCCCCTGCCCGCTGGCGCCGCCGCAATATCTGACGTCGTCGCTCTCCTCCTCGATCCCCTGCAGCACGCCGTTCATGGCGTAATAGCACCACGAGATCGATTCTCCGCGGACGTAGGTCCAGCGGTAGGTGTCGGCGCAGGACTCCAACGTCACGCTGCCCAGGCCCTGACATGACTGTTGCGCCTGGGCGTCCGCCCAGGTCGCCGGACAATGACTGGCCGTGTCGCAGGACAGCGAAGAGATGACGCACCCCAGGGCATCGTCCGGCCGCTGGGTGCAGTCCCCCCCGACCTCGCCCACCTGGCCCCCGTCGTAGGGCGGCGGTTCGATGATGTCACCCCGCAAGCCACACGAGCCGCCGAGCCCCACGGCGAGGGAGACGACCAGCAACGCGCGTCCCCTCGATGTGACGCTCGTTCGATGGGATGAGATTTCTTTCGACATGGTCAGCGACCTCCTGCTGGTGAGGTGCCTCGGCCCCCGCTAAAAGCTCGCGCTCCGCGTGAAAATCCTCCGTTTCATTGAAACACGCGCAGGTTGTCGATCTGGTACGTCTGCGGGAACGAGGTGTTCGCGGGATCGCCGCCGTTCACGCCGCCGATGGCCAGGTTGACGATCATGTACGCCTTCTGCATGAACGGGCTCTTCCCGTCGGCGTTCAGCATGTCGGACAGCTTCGCGTTGTTCATCAACGTGTCGTCGACGTACAGGTTGATCTGCGTCCCGTCCCAGTCCATGCGCCACACGTGGAAGCTGGCCGCCCAGCTGGCGTTGACCGCCTTCGTGGCGGAATCCCACTTGGCGGTCCACTCGGTGCTGGTGCCGCAGGCGACGTTCGCCAGGATCTTGCCGTTGTAAAACTCCATGATGTCGATCTCGCCGTTCGACGGCCACTCGCCGCTGACCCCCAGGGTCCACCAGGCGGGCCACATGCCGGCGCTGATGGGGATCTTTGCGCACATCTCGAAGCGGCCGTACTGCCAGCTCTGCTTGCCGCTCGTGCTCATGCTTGTCGACGTGTAGTCGGCGTTCTGTCGGTTGGTCTTCCAGTCGCTGCTGCCCGACTTGTAGTTCGGGTTCGCCTTCGTCTCGCGCTTGGCGGTGATGGACAGCATGCCGTTCGCCACCTGCGCGTTGTTCGATTGGTACCACTGCAGCTCTTCGTTGCGAACGAAGCCCGTCTCGTAGCCCCAGTTCGCGGCGCTGGGAGTGCCGTCGACGTCGAATTCGTCGTGCCACGCCAGCTTCGTGTAGCCGCTGGGGATGGCGATGGTGGTGGGCCTGCCGCAGGCGTCGACGTCGCCGCTCGTGCCGCCGCCTGCTCCCGTGGTGCCACCGCTCGCCGGCGCGCCGCCGCTGCCCGGGCTGGTCGCGCCACCGCGCCCCCCACCGCCCGAGACGCCGCCGGAGCCCGGACGGCCGCCGCCCGCCGCTCGCCCTGCCCCACCGCCGCTCGCCGACGCGCCACCGGTGCTCACGCTGGTCGCGCCACCACCGCCCACGGCGCTGCCGCCGCTGCCCCGCACACCCCCCGAGCCCGTCGCGCCCCCCGTGCCGATGGTGCCGCCGGTCGACGCGACGCCGCCGCTGCCGGGGGCGCCGCCGCTCGCGCTGCTGCCTCCCGAGGCGCTGGCACCGCCCGAGCCGTTCACGCCACCGCTCGCCGCCCCTCCGTCGGGTTGCCCGGTCGAGCCGGCGGTGGCGCCGCAGCCCCCTCCGAACGCGACGGCGAGGGCCAGGCCCACCACCCCGCGATGGACGAAGCGCTTCTGGCGCGAATCTGACGAACGGTCACGCATGGTCATGTCGGGGGCCTCCGGCGCTGGTCCGCCTCGCGACGACGCTCCTGGCGGAGCGGGCGAGACCTTCGCGTTGTGGTGAGTTTTCGGCTCGGACGACCGCAGGCTCCGGGGGGGCGCCGTGCGAATCCGCTCAGTTTAACCCCAAGACCCAACCGGCGGCGAGCGAGACGCCGCCCCACCACCCGCCCGCCCCGATCGGCGAGGTCCCCGCCACGGTGCCGACCACGTCGGGACCGCACCATCCCCCGGCCAGCGCCAGCTCGGCCACCATGCGCGGCCAATCGCGCGAGACGGCGACCCGCAGCAACGGTCCCACCGTCGAACCCCACGCGCTCGACGTGACGGAGCCACCCGCGCCCGCCGAACCCGACAGCCGCAGCGCCATCGCGCGCGCGCCCAGCCCGCCGTGGACCGAACCACCCGCGAACGACGCGCGCGCTTCCACGACCGCCGACAGGTTCCCCCCCAGCCCCACCAAGGTGCCCAGCGGCTCGGCGCGCCGCTGAAACAGGGCGCCCCCATCGATCGCGATCGCCAGGACGTCGCCGCCGGACCAGCGCAGGCGCGCGCCCCCCTCGAACAGCGGAGCCCCCGTCGAGACCTGCTGCGATGACGCGCCCGCGACAACGAGGAGCGTGAACGGGGGCGTATCCGCGCGGGGGCGCGAAGCGACGTTCCGCTCCGGCGGCGACGGAGGGGGTTGGTCCGGTTCGGGCGGAGCGCTCGCCGCGGCCCGCGACCGCGGTAGCGCCACGGGGGGGGCCGCCCTTCGCCCCACCAAGATCAGCTCGGTCGCGATCAGCGCCGCCGTGCGGGCGCGTGCCTCCGCGGGCGTGGTGGTCAGATTCACCAGTCGCTCGCCGGCCGGGCTGTCGTCCGCCTTCAACGTCATCAGGATGCCGGTGGCGTCGCAGCGCAACGCCAGCACCATCGCCGGATCGCCCGGCGCCCACGACACGTCGGCGCGCACCAGCTCCTCGATCTCGCGCGCTTCGTCGTCGGGGCAACCGGTGAACGCGAACACGAGCGCGGGAACCTCGCCGGCGTCCGTCGGTCCCGCGAAAGTGGCCAGCATCAGCAGCGGCAGGATCAATCGAGCGCGCCCCAGCGGCGAACCCAGGCGGCGTGACTCCCCGTCGGGTACCTGGCGAGGTACTCGAGCGACAGCTCGTGCGCGGTCGCCCTGTCACCCGACGCCGCGCGCGCCTCGATCTCGCGCGCCAGCGCGTCGGGCGCGAGCGGCCCGGCCGGCGCCAGGGCCCGCACGCGGGCGAAGGCGGTGGCCGCCTCGGCCGGCTTCCCCATGTCCTCCAGCAGCAGACGACCGAGACGAAACTCCGCCAGAGGGACGCGCGGATCGGTGGGATTCTCCGCGGTGGCGGCGCGCAGCGCGGTGGCCGCGTCGAGCGAGCGCCCCCCGGCGCGCGCGTGATCCGCCGTCCGCAACATCGTCGACAGCCTGTCCTCGGCGCGGGCCGGGCTCGCCTGGGCGGGGGTGGGCTTGGGAGCCGGGGAGACGGCGCTCCCCGCTGGCTCCGTCGCCACCAGCTCGGCGGGCGGTGATTCGACCTTCGCTTCCGCCAGCGGCTGGCCATGTGCTTGAACGCGCGCGCCGAGCTCGCGCACCGCCACCGGACGCTTGCGCACCGTCCTTCGCCTGGCTGCCTCGCCGGCGCTCCCGCCGTCCTGCTCGAGCGACGGCGAGCTCGTGGAAACGGAGGCCGCGTCTGGCGCGCCCGCCGGCGCCGGTGGAAAGATGCCCGTCTCGTCCTTGCCGAGCCGACGCTCGCCGCCCGGCCAGGCGACGCGCACGCGCCCCTCCGTGACGCTGACCCGCAGCCGTCGGTCGAGCCGCTCGACCTCGAACTTCGTCCCCAGCACCTCGACCGACGTGTCGCCGCCGATGACCCGAAAGACGCGCGTGGGTCGCTTCGTGATCTCGAAGCGCGCCGAGCCGGACCGCAGCTCGTTCACGATGCGGTTGTCCTCGACCGACAGCACCTCGAGCACGGTGTCGGGTGACTGCAACACCGCCAGCGACCCGTCGCGAAAGCGCAGCCGCCGTTCGCGCGGCCCGCGCGCCGGCACCGCGCCCGTGAGCTCGCCCGGAACCGCCGGCGTGTCCTCGTCGTCTCCCGCTGCCTCCGCGGCCGCGCCCGGGCTCGCGGCGCGGTTGCGCGAGATGGCGACCACGCCGCCGACCGCGAACGCCACCAGACAGAACACCCCCATCGCCAACCCCGCGGTCCGGGTCGTCGCCTGACGCTTCCGCGCCCGCGTGAGCCGCCGAAACACCTCGGCCTCGCGCTCGGGGGTCCAGTCGAGGCGGACGCGAAGCTCGCCCACCGGCTTGTCCCCCTCACTCATGGGCCAGCTCCTTCCGGATGGCATCATCCACCTTCGCGATCCGTCGTTTCGCCGTCGCCAGCGAGCAGCCACACAGCCGCGCCACGGCCTCGGCCGGCTGGTCGTCGACCTGGCGCAACGTCCAGGCCACCCGCTCGGCGGCCGGCAAACCATCGAGCAGCCGATAGACCCGCGACACGACGACCTGATCCTCCGAGGACAGCGAGGCGTCCGGCAGATCGTCGTAAGTCGTCACCGAGTCGAAGCCCAAGGTCCGCCGCAGCCGGCGCCAGCGCAAACGCCGGATCGACAATCGCACGGCGACCTTCGTCAGCCAGGCTCGCGCCGCCGCCGGCTCGCGCAGGGCGTCCAGGCCACGCAGCGCCACCAGAAATACGTCCTGCACCACGTCGTCGACCTCGTGATCGCGCCCCAGCAGGCGCGTGGCCACACCCGCCACGTACGAGGCGTGACGGCGAAACAGCACCGCCGGGTCCGGACGCGTCTGTGGCCGCGCCTCGCCGTCGATGACCGGCCTCGGCATCCCGAACGACGGCGTGGGGGGCACGCTCTGGGGCGACGACGTCACCCAGCCCTCGCCCGCTTTCAGGAGCTTCGCGTTCACGAAAGTCACGTTCCCTGGAGTGGGGTGCCTGGGACCACCCGGTTGGCTCACGGCGCCCCCCATTTTTTTTTATTTTGTTCCGCCAGGTGGCGCCGTCCCATCCGGAAGGCCCGCCCCACGTACTCGGCGAGCGCGACCACCCCGACACCAGAGCACGCGAGCACCAGCGCCAGGCTGGCCCGACTGCGGAACAGCAGCGCGACCAGCGCGCAGAACTGCAGCACCGTGGCCGCCTTTCCCGTGACGCTGGCGCGAAAGTCGTAGCGCAGCCAGCGTCGCAGCGGTGGAACCGCCACATAGATCAGCGAAAGGGGAAGTTGCGCCAGCTCGCGGATCAGGATCAGCGCCAGCCAGGCCAGCGGCGGGCGGAGGTGAAGCCAGAGCGCGGCCAGCACGGCGCTGACGAACAGCTTGTCGCAGACCGGATCCAGCCAGGCCCCCATCCCCGCGGGCGCGTGGGGCGTGGGCCCGCCCAGCCCCCGGCTCTCGGCCCGGCGCGCGAACCAGCCGTCCAGCCCGTCGCTGGCGGCCGCCAGGATCAGCACGGCCAGCGACGACCACGGTGACCCCACGCCCGTCGCCAAGGTCCACGCGAACAGCGCGCCCAGAGGGAGCCGCGACAGGCTGAGCAGGTTGGCCACCGTCAGCAGGCGTGGCGGCGGGGGCTGTCCCGAGATGAGTCGTGCGTCGTGAGGCGGCATGGGGTACCGGTCGAGGCGCGAGGCCGGCCGACAAATCTATCAGGCGTGTCCCCTCCGGGCCGAACCGGTCGACGGGCGCTTGACGGAGCCTGCTTCCGCCATCATGGAAGAGGGATGCCTTCGCACGATCGACAGGAGCCACGAGATCGAATCGTCCGGGCGTTGATCGGCGACGGCGCGGCGCGGATCGTCGTGGTGGTGGCGACCGACGTGGCCCGCGAGGCGGCGCGTCGTCACGAAGCCTCCCCCGCCGCCGCGATGGCGATGGGCCGCGCGGTTACCGCCGGTTTCTTGGTTGCCACCCTGACCAAGGACAACGAACGGGTGACCTTGCAGCTGCTGGGGAGCGGGCCGCTCGGCACGTTGACGGTGGATGCGGGCTCGGCCGGGACGGCGCGCGTGTTCGTCGCGAACCCGAAGGCCGGGGGTCCCCTCGGTGTCCCGCCCTCGCTCGGGCAGGCGGTGGGCCGGACTGGCGTCGTGAACGTCATTCGCGATCTGGGCCCGGGGCGGGACTTCAGCGGCCAGACGCCTATCGTCGACGGCGAGATCGACACGGACGTCGAGCACTACCTGTGTCAGAGCGAGCAGATCGACAGCGCGCTCGGCTGCGAGAGCCGGCTCGACGACCAGGGGGGCGTCTCGCTCGCCGCCGGCGTGCTGGTTCAGGCGCTCCCCCACGGAGAAGGGGCGCGCTACGTGGCGGTGGCGCGCCGCCGCCTGCGCGACGGCGCCCTGCGCGCGCTGCGTGGCGAGGTGACCGCCGCCGAGCTGCTCGCCGCCGTGCTCGGCGACGACGTCGACCAGGTGACGGTGCTTCCCGATCCGTTGCCCCTGCGCTTTCACTGCCCCTGCTCGCGCGAGCGAGCCGCCTCGACGCTGGCGTTGCTCGGCGAAGACGACCTGCTGAACCTGATCCGCGAGGAGGGCCAGGCCGACGTGACCTGCGAGTTCTGCCGCGCGCGCTACGACTTCACCGACGTGGCGCTCGAAGGGATCCGGCAAGGTCTTCGCGGCGACGCCAGGCTCCCCAGCTGACGGGCGCGCCGATTCAGCTCACCGCGCGGGCCGGTTTCAGCTCGCCACGGGAACGATCGGCTTCGGCTGCTCGAGCAGCGCGCTGGCCAGCCGCTCGATCTGCCGGATGCGGTTGTAGACGGTGCGGCGGGTGATGCCCAGCGTCTCGGCCACCTCGACCTGGGTCATGCCGTCCACGAAGTGCATCACGGCGACACCGACGGCCGTCTCGTCGCACTGGTCGAGCAGCAGCTGCACGAACTCGCGGTCGGCGAGGGAGGGCTGACGCGCCGGGTGGGCCGCCAGCTGCGCCGTGAGTTGCGCGACGGACCGATCCCGTACCGATCGCTGCCGAAGCTGATTGATGCAGACGTTGGTGGCCGTCTTGTACAGGTAACGCAGCGTCTGCTCGCCTGGATCCAGCGTGCGGTGCCGCTGCAACACCCGCACGAACGACTCCTGCAGGGCATCCCGCGCCGCCGCGCTCGAGCCGAGCAGCCTCCGACACCGCGCGTAGATCGCGGGGGCGTAGCGCTCGTACAGGTCGGCTATTTCGCTGATGTTCATTCGCGGAACCGTCTCGCCCTGTTGGAGGTGTCCCGACGGGCCTTCCATCAACTCAAAAAAAGAAAGCTTTTGGTAGCCCCGATACCATTTGCATCAATCGCGCCGTGGGCCATCGGGTCTAGACCGGGGGGCCAGCCTTCCCCTCCCGAGCGCGCCGTTGCGCCGCCAGAGGGTCGCTGATCGTTGTACGTTCGAACGGTTCGACCGGTTACCTCCGATGAAAATTCACCGAACCACGATCGAAATGTCGCGAAGGGCGGGCGTCCGCGTGGCATTCCCCACAAAAAGCTCTATGCTCCCGCGATGATTCGCATTATCGCGAAGACGGATCCCGATTTCGAGGCGCGGGTGCGCGCGCTGGTCGACCGTGCGGCGACGATCCCGGAGCACATCGAGGCGGCCGCACGCGACGTCATCCGGGCCGTGCGCAAGGGCGGCGACGCGGCCATTCGCGAGCTGACCCTCCGCTTCGACAAGCGGACCCTGGGCGCCCTCGAGCTGTCCCGCGCCGAGTGG
>DASYCK010000064.1:0-5011 GCA_036500205.1 Polyangia bacterium
TCGATCGGATACCCATCCACCGAACAACAGGCCTCCTCACACCCCGCCCCCGACACCACCACGCCCGCGACGACCAGCCCCGCCGCGATCCGCGCCAGCACCATTCTGCTCAGTCGATCGGAGGGCTTCGCCCGCCGGAGACAGTCCAAGCGAAGGAGATCCGGCTCCGCTTTCGGTCCGGGGGAGGGCGCGTGGGAGGGGCGGAGCCCCTTCCACGCGCCGCTGGCCCCTTTCACGCCCTTACCCTTCCTTCTCGTCGAGCTTCTTCTTCATGCGGGTGAGGAGGGCGTCGAACCCGTCCTTGTTGATGATCTTGTTGAACTCGGCGCGGTAGTTCTCGAGCATGCTCTGCTCGTCGGTGATCACGTCGTAGACCAGCCAGCGATCCTTGTAGATCAGGTGGTACTCGAGCTCGATGTTCACCTTCTTGTTGCGGGTCACCGTGGTCAGCGTGGCGGTCACGGTCGCCTCGTTGCCGGTCTTCTGTTCCTTCAGGTACTTCATGCTGTAGTTCGGATCGCCGGTGACCTGCCTCAGGTAGCTCCGTTCGACCAGGTCCCGCAAGGTCTCCACGAACTGCTTGCGCTGGACCGGCGTCAGGCCGTCCCAGTGCTTCGCCAGCGCGCGGTGCGCCAGCTCGCGATAGTCGAGGAATCCCCCCACCAGCTTGCGAACCTCGGTCTTCTGCGCCTCGGCTTCCGGCGACCAGGCCGGGTATTTCTTCCTCAACAGCTTGTCGAGCTGGTCGTTCGACTTCTTCAGGTCGGTCAGCGCGCTGGCGCCCGCCGGGGGAGGGGTGCTGGCGACATCCTTGTCGTCCGCGGGGTTTTCCGCCTCTGTCCCGCCGGCGACACCGGCGCCGCTCTTGCCCTTGGCCGGCTTGGCCTTGGCCGCTGCCTTCGTCTTGGCCGCCGCCGGAACCGCGGGCTCCTCGGCGCGCGCGCGCGCCGGGCCGAACGTCAATCCGAGCAGAGCGACCGCCGCGAACATCGACCCCTTGGACATCGTCTTGCGCCCGGGTCCACCAAACCATTTCGTTCCTCTGGAAGCTTCCATCGCGCTCCTTTCATACTTCGGACGGCGGCGGACGGAAAGATATGCGCGTCGCACGGCCCGACCCCGAGAGTTTTGCCGCGAGGCGCCGCACATGCTACCGTCAGTTGGCATGACATCCGGCCCTCCTCGGGGAGATTCGAGCAGGGGCGGAAGGCCCCGGGATGACGCTGACGGTCCCGCGAACGGCGCGGCTGCCGGTCCCCCCGCCGTTTCCGGCCCGGTCACTTCGACGACAGGCCCTGATGGCTTCGATCCCAAGCAGTGGCTCGCCCACACTGCCTCGGAGATCCGCGAGACCTTCGCGCGCAAGCGGCTGCTGATCTCGTTCTCCGAGTACTTCGATCTGTTCGCGGCGGCGCCGGGCCAGCACGTCCGTTCGGCGGCCCAGTACCTGCGCGACGTCTTCGATCATTTCGGCACCACCACCTTGGCGAGCCCGCGAGGCGCCTTGACTCACTGGCGTCTGTTCGACGCCGCCTGGGATGGCGGCAAGGACGCCCTGATGGGCCAGGAAGAGGTGCAGGCCGATGTCTATCGCCTGATCTCCAACTTCGCGCGCGAGGGGCGGACCAACCGCCTCATCTTGCTGCACGGCCCGAACGGCAGCGCGAAGTCGACGTTCGTGGCGGCGTTGCAGCGCGCGATGGAGCACTACTCGACGCTCGACGAAGGGGCGCTGTATCGCTTCAACTGGATCTTCCCGTCGCAGAAGCTGACCAAGGGGGGGATCGGGTTTTCGACGGGGGTCGCCGACGCGGTGGGGCCGAACGATACCTTCGCCTACCTCGAGGACGATCTGATCGAAGCCAAGATCGTCGACGAGATGCGGGATCACCCGCTGCTGCTGCTGCCGCGCGAGCACCGGCGGGCGCTGATCGAATCGCGGCTGGGGGAGCAGATCGCCAAGGGGTTTCGCCCCGCCGACTATCTGTTCCGGGGCGATCTCTCGAACCGCAACCGCCAGATCTTCGAGGCGTTGCTCGGCTCGTACCACGGTGATCTGGCCAAGGTGCTGCGTCACGTCCAGGTCGAGCGTTTCTTCGTCTCCCGTCGTTACCGCCAGGCCGCCTCCACGGTCGAGCCGCAGATGGCGGTCGACGCCCACGTGAAGCAGCTGACGATGGATCGCTCGTTGTCATCGCTGCCTCCCGCGCTGCAGTCGCTGACCTTGTACGAGACCCAGGGCGAGCTGGTGGACGGCAACCGGGGCGTCATCGACTTCGCCGACCTGCTGAAGCGCCCCATCGAGGCCTACAAGTACCTGCTGACCACCATCGAGACGGGACGGGTCTCGCTGGACGTGGCCAGCCTCGATCTCGACTGCGTGTTCATCGGCTCGTCGAACGAGGGATACCTGGCCGCATTCAAGGAGGTGGCCGAGTTCCAGTCGTTCAAGGGGCGCATGGAGCTGGTGCGCGCCCCCTATCTGCTCGACTACCGGGTCGAGCAGCGCATCTACGAGGGGCAGATTCACGCCACCCGGCTCGAGCTGGACAAGCACGTGGCGCCTCACGTGGCCTGGGTGGCGGCGCTGTGGGCCGTCCTGACGCGGATGAAGAAGCCGCTGCCCGAGAAGTACAACAAGGGGCTGGGGGACGTGGTGGCGAAGCTCGGCCCGCTCGACAAGGCGCTGCTGTACGCCGACGGCACCATGCCCGAAGGGGTGACGTCCGAGCAGACGCGCGAGCTGACCGCGGCGATCGAGAAGATCGCGCGCGAGTCCGACAGCTACCCGAACTACGAGGGGCGGACCGGGGCGTCGCCGCGCGAGATGAAGCAGCTGTTGCTGAACGCGGCGCAGAGCACGAAGTACCGCTGCGTGTCGCCGTTCGCGGTCTTCGACGAGCTGGAAGAGCTGGTGCGCGGCGTCAGCATCTACGAGTTCCTGAAGCAGGAGCCGCTGGCCGGCGGCTACCACGAGAACCGGAAGTTCGTCTTCCAGGTCCGCGATCGGTTGCTCGACGTCATCGACGACGAGATCCGCACCGCAATGGGGCTGGTCGAGGAGCGTCGCTACATCGATCAGTTCGAGCGGTACGTCTCCATGGTGTCGCACTGGATTCGCAAGGAGAAGTTCACCAACCCCATCACCGGGCGCGACGAGGAGGCCGACGAGGAGCTGATGGGCGAGGTCGAGCGGGTGCTGCAGATGCAGTCGCGGCGCGAGGAGTTTCGCCGTGAGGTCATCGCCAAGATCGGCGCCTGGTCGGTCGACAACCCGCGCCGCAAGCCCGACATGGAGAAGATCTTCCCGCGGCAGATCGCCGATCTGCGCGAGGCGTTCTTCGGTGATCGCAAGAAGCAGGTGCGGCGGATCAACGATGATCTCTTGATCCTGCTGACGGAGGGGGACGCGAACCTGCCATCCGATCAAGCGGCCGCGGCGCGCGCCACCATGGAGGGTCTGCGCAACCGCTATGGCTACTGCGAGCACTGCGCGAAGGACGCCGTGCTGGCGGTGGTCCGCAGACGCTGACGCACGAGGGGGCTCGCCCACTCACGAGCTCCCCGGATTCCGGAGTAGGCCGTCGATGCCGGCGCGGCGAAGCCGCGCCTCCCGGGGGCTTGGACTCGCTCGCGATGCTCGCTCTGACCTGGCGGTCGCCGTCGGAGCCGGAGGGGAGGGTTACGTCACTGGACGCGTTCGACGGGGGTCGCGGGGGGGCTGGGGGCGGGCGGGGGCGGCGGGGCCTCGGAGAGGGAGCCGTTGGGGGGGGCCAGCGTGTCGTGGCCGACGCTGAGACGATCGACCATGTCGGAGAGGGCGTTCGCCAGATCCTTCGCGGCGGCGCCGTCGCGCGCGATGGCGCGTGACAGCTCCCGGCCCTTGTGCCGGTCCTCGGCCGACGACAGGTTCGCCAGGGTGGCCCGGTAGTCGAGCGCGCGCAGCACCAGCGCGTGGATGGAATCGACGGTGCGCGTGATCAGCTCGTGCTCGTCGACGCCCAGCGCCGACTGCGGCCAGGCCCGCCACAGGGCAGGTCCCGCGGCATTGGTCGACTCGGGGACGTACATGCGTCCCACCTCTCCGAAGGCGCCATCCTTGGGGAGGTCCTCCAGCACCAGCATGCGCCGGTCGTCCAGCGGAAACTGCTTTCCGTACAGGTGATAGACGAGCACCTTGCCCCGCGCCTCGGCGCGGAACACGATGCCGCCGAAGTCGAACAGCGGCAGCGAGGTCGCCTCGAGGGCGGTCAGCAAGCGCATCCGATCGGCCGGTCCCAGGCCCCCGGCGGCGTCGACGGCCAGGGCGCGCGGCATTCGCTTCTTGTGCTTCATCAGATCGACGAGCTGATCGATGCCGATGACGACGTTCAGCGCGCTGTGCCCGCGGTAGCCGGCGTGATACAGCCCCACCAGCTCGAGATCGCGCGACGCGCACGACACCGCCAGCACGGGGCTACCCGAGTTTCCCTCGGACAGCAGGGCATCCATCACGAAGTCGACGTGATCCCATCCCTGCTCCTGGTCGCGATCGTAGGCGTTGACGATCTTGCCATCGCTGACCGCTTGCATGACGCCCAGGGGAAAGCCGCGGGCCCGGATGGCGTTGCCCTGGCGCAGGCTGGCGCTCTTCCCGATCTTGTACGGAATCACGTTCAGCTTCTGCGGCGCCTTCAAGATGGCGGCGTCGAGCAGCGGCTCGATGACCACGCGGGTGAGGGGGATCTGCCCGGGCTCGAAGTCGTCGCGCTCGTCGCGCACGATGCGCAGCTTGTCGTCGACCCGCTTGCAGCCGTCGGGCACGCCGTCGACGTGATGGAGGCCGTCGGTCACCTCGGGCCAGGTGGCCACGTGCTCGTTCGTCAGCAGGAAGGTCTCGTTGCCCGAGACCTCGTAGGCGAAGGCGGTCCCCAGCTCGCTGGTGGGGATGCGGCGGCGGCGTAGCTTGCCGTCGGGGCCGAAGAAGGGACACTCATAACGGGCCGAGCTGCGCACCAGATAGCTGTACTGA
>DASYCK010000065.1:0-29512 GCA_036500205.1 Polyangia bacterium
GTCGATCCACGCACCCGTGCCGCCATCGAGCGGGCTGCCGCGCGCATCCGCGCGTTTCACGACCGGGAGCGCTACGAATCCTTCGAGCTGCGCCAGCAGGGCGTCGGTGAAGGAGCCGGCACCATCCGGCTGGGCCTGCGCGTCGCCCCGCTGGCGGTGGCGGGCATCTACGTTCCGGGCGGCAAGGCGCTGTACCCGTCGACCGTGTTGATGACCGCCGTACCGGCCCGCGCCGCGGGCGTTCGGGAGATCATCATGACCACGCCCGGCCCGTCGCCCGAGACGCTGGCGGCCGCCCAGGTGGCCGGCGTCGATCGCATCTTCACCATCGGCGGCGCGCAGGCGATCGCCGCGCTGGCCTACGGCACCGAGTCCGTTCCACGGGTCGACATCATCGTCGGCCCGGGAAACGCTTACGTGGCGGCGGCCAAGCGGCTGGTGTTCGGCGACGTCGGCATCGATTCGATCGCCGGCCCCACCGAGGTGGTGATCGCCGCCGACAGCACAGCCGACCCGCGGTGCATCGCCGCCGATCTGCTGGCCCAGGCCGAGCACGACGAGCTGGCCGTGCCGATCCTGGTGGCCGTGGGGCGACAGATCGCCGAGCAGGTCGCCGCCGAGCTGGAACGACAGCTCGCAATATTGCCGAAGCGCGCCATCGCCGAGCGCTCGCTGACCGATCAGGGCGCCATCCTGATCGTCGACGACGCGAAGCAGGCCATCGACCTGGTCAATCGCCTGGCGCCCGAGCACGCCGAGCTGGCGATGGCCAACGCGCGCGCGCTGTCCGAAGGCGTCACCACGGCCGGGGCGCTGTTCCTCGGCCACCACACGCCCGAGTCGGTGGGCGACTACATCGCCGGGCCCAGCCACGTGCTCCCCACGTCGGGCAGCGCCCGCTTCGCGTCGCCGCTGGGCGTGGCGGACTTCGTCAAGCGAACCTCCATCATCGAATACGACGCCGCCGCGCTCGCCGAACAGGCGGCCGACATCGAGCGCCTGGCCGAGGTCGAAGGCCTCGACGGACACGCCCGCGCCGTCCGCGCCCGCTTTCCCCGATGAAACGCCCCTCTCCCCGCCAGCAGAAGATCGCCGCCGCCTACGACGCCGACATCTGGCCGCTCGGCCCGATGCGCGCCGCCGAGCCGTTGCTGCGCGCGCTGCCCCGCCACCCCGGGACCGTCGCCTTCGAGTACGGCTGCGCCACCGGGCGGCTGACCCGCTCGGTGGCCGAGCGGCTGGACGACGACAGCCGGGTGGTGGCCGTGGATCCCTCGCCCGCCATGATCGACGTGGCGAACGCCGGCGCGTCGCTGGCCCCGAAGATCGTGTTCCAACCCGGTGACGTCACCCCGCTGCCCGTCGAGGCCGGCTCGTGCGATCTGGTGTTCTCGAACCTCGCCTTCGGCGATCTGCCCAAGCCGGCCGAGACCCTGGTCGACTTCACGCGCGCGCTGAAGGCGGGGGGGCGCGCCCTGGTGACCTTGCCGATGCGCGGCTCGTGGGGCGAGTTCCTCGACCTCTACCGCGACGTGCTGCGCGAGCACGGCAAGCAGGAGGCGCTGGCCGCGCTCGCCACGTACGAGAAGTCGTTCCCCGATTCGGCCACGGCCACCCGCTGGCTGGAGGGGGCGGGGATGACCAACGTCAGCGTGGAGACCGTGCGCTGGGAGATGCTGTTCAAGACCGCGCGCGAGTTCTTCTTCGCGCCGATCATCGAGCTGTTCCCGCTGCCGATCTGGAAGCAGATCGCCGGCGGGCGCGGCGACGAGATGCAGGACGTGTTCTTCTTCGTCAAGGAAGCGATCGAGACCTACTTCTCGGGGACGGTGTTTCCCGTGACCATGGTCGTCGGGCTGCTTCAAGGTGACAAGCGCCCGTCGTGACGGCCACGCGACAGACCTACCTCGACCTCGTCCGCGAGCTGGGCGAGCACGATCGTCGCTACTACGTCGACATGGCGCCGGTCATCTCCGACGTCGCCTACGACCAGCTCTACCGGTCGCTGAAGGACCTGGAGGCGGCGCATCCGGACTGGATCACGCCCGAGTCGCCCACCCAGCGGGTGGCGCCCGCGCCGCTGTCGGCGTTCCCCAAGGTGGTGCGCCAGGTCCCCATGCTGTCGCTCGACAACACCTACAGTCAGGACGAGCTGGCGGCGTTCTTCGATCGGGTGGTGAAGGGGCTGGACGGGCACGTCCCCCCGTTCGTCGTCGAGCCGAAGATCGACGGCATCAGCATCGAGCTGCGCTACGAGGAGGGGCGCTTCGTGCAAGGCGCCACCCGCGGGGACGGACGGACCGGTGAGGACATCACCGTGAACCTGCGCACCATCCGCTCGCTGCCGCTGCGGCTCGACGAGCCGGTGACGATCACGGTGCGTGGCGAGGCGTTCATGCTGAAGCGCGACTTCGAGGCGCTCAACGCCGACCGCGTGCTGGCGGGCGAGGAGCCGGCCAAGAACCCCCGCAACTTCGCGGGCGGCTCGCTGAAGCTGCTCGATCCGCGCGAGTGCGCGCGCCGGCCGTTGCAGGTGATCCTGTACGAGCTGGTCGACGGCGAGCGGCAGCACGCGCTGCACTCGGCGTCGCTGCTGTGGCTGCGCGCGCTGGGCCTCCCCACGTCGCCCGACACGACGGTGGTCGCCGGCACGGACGAGCTGGGCGCGGCCGTCACCCGCTGGGCGAGCGCGCGCCACGCCCTTCCCTACGAGGCCGACGGCCTGGTCATCAAGGTGGACGCGTTTTCCGATCGGCGCCTGCTGGGAACGACCGCGAAGTTTCCCCGCTGGGCCATCGCCTACAAGTTTCCCGCGCTGCGCTCCCCCACGCGCGTGGTGGGCATCGAGATCAACATCGGCCGCACGGGCGCCGTCACGCCGGTGGCCATGCTGGAACCGGTCGAGCTGTCGGGCACCACGGTCAAGCGCGCCTCGCTGTTCAACTGGGACGAGGTGCGCCGCCTCGATCTGCACATCGGTGACCAGGTCATCGTCGAGAAGGCGGGCGAGATCATCCCGCAGGTGATCGAGGTGGTGCTGTCGGCGCGCACCGGAGCCGAGACGACCATCGAGATCCCCACCGTCTGTCCGTCATGCGGCTCGACCCTGGTGCGCAAGGAAGACGAGGTGGCGCTTCGCTGCGACAACCGGGCCTGCCCCGATCAGCGCTGGAAGGCGATCCAGTTCTTCTGCAACCGCGCGGCGCTGAACATCGAGGGGATCGGCGAGGTGCTGGCGCAGGAGCTGGTCAAGAAGGGATTGGTCGAGGACGTGGCCGACGTCTTCGATCTGACCGTCGAGAAGCTGGTGCCCCCGGAAGAAGCGACCGGCGCGCCGCGCATCGAGCGGATGGCGCGCAAGTCGGCCGAGAACCTGGTGGCGGCCATCGTGCGGGCGCGCGCGCAGATGACGCTGTCGCGGCTGCTGATCGGCCTCGGCATCCCGCACATCGGCGCGGTGGCGGCGCGGGCCGTCGCCGCCCGCTTTCAATCCTTCGCGGCGTTGATCGAGACGTCGGCCGAGGCGCGACGGGAAACGGTGGCCGCCATCGACGGCGTCGGTCCCGTCATCGCCGAGGCGCTCGACCAGTACTTCGCCGACGCGACGAACGCGCGATTGATGACCCGGCTGCAAGCGCGCGGCGTGACCCCCGACGAGCCGGCGCCACGCGCCGCCATCGCGGGACCGCTGTCGGGAAAGCGCGTCTGCGTGACCGGCAAGCTGGCGCGACCGCGCGGCGACATCCAGAAGGACATCGAGGCGGCGGGCGGACAGTTCGTCACCACCGTCGGGAAGAACACCGACATCCTGGTGATCGGCGGCGACGTGGGAAAGACGAAGCTCGACGCCGCCCGAAAGCTGGGCACCCAGATCGTCGACGAAGACGGCCTGGCGCTGCTGTTGCGCGGCGAGCCCGCCCCCTGACGCCCGAAGCTCCCCCCAAAAGACACCTACCCTCTGGAGCCCGGGCCAATCCCAGCCCCCGTTCCACGAGCCTCGTCTCACCGGTAGCCTGCCCCACGTTCGAGCGGATCCGATTCCGCCCTCTGAAAAAGAGCGCACCACAGCCGCTGGCCGTCCGCGGCCAGCGGCGAGGAGCGCATCGCGCGGCCCTGGCCTTCGTCTCTAGCGAAGCCTACTGCCGCCCGACCATGTGAAGCGCTCGTGAGCGCAGCGCTCGGGGCTAAGCCCCGCCGGCGCCGCCCGCCGCCGTGCCACCGGCACCGCCAGCCGCCGTGCCACCGGCACCGTCAGCCGCCGTGCCACCAGCACCGCCAGCGGCCGTGCCACCGGCACCGCCAGCCGCCGTGCCACCGGCACCGCCAGCCGCGCCACCAGCACTACCGCCGGCCGCGCCAGCGTGGCCGGCCGCCGCACCGCCAGCCGCGCCGCCCGCCGCGCCGCCAGCCGCGCCGCCACCGGCGCCGCCCGTGGCCGACGTGCCAGCCGTGCCCCCCGTTCCCTTGACCACGCCCCCCGGAGGGCAGTTGCCGCTGCCGTCATCGCACCCCGATATCGAGGAGAACCCGATCATCAATACGGCGCCAACGGGGACGAGACAGAGGGCTTTCGCGACAGTTTTCAACATGACGGAATCATCCTTTCAATTTTTGATGGGAGGACGGCGGGCTTTCATCGGTAGATTCATCGGCGACCTGAACGACGCCCGTTCGGGCCAGGCGGGGCTCGGACGGGTTCAACGCCCGCGCCCGTTCATAACGCAAGCCCGCGCCGCCGACATCACCCTGCTCGTGAAGCAGGATGTCACCGGCGGTCACCGCGAACAGCGCGCGGCTCTTCACGTCGATGGTCTCGTCGGCGGCGAAGGCATCCAGCGCCTCCACGGCGTCGGCGAACCGGCGATCGACCATGGCCAGGGCCGCCCAGGTCTCGCGGGCCGCATGGCGCGCGGGGTGGTCGACGTCGTGCTCGGTCAGCAGCGATATCTCCTTCAACCGCGACAGCACCCGTCCGCGCCGATCGTCGTCGATCCCCCCCAGCAACAGCGGATCGAACCGCATCGACGCCCAGCTCTCGGCGACGTCCCGCACCCCACCGCCCGTCGCAGGAAGTCCCTTCATGGCGGCGACGCGCGCCACCGCCGTCAGTCGCTGGGCCACGTGCAGATCGGCGTGCGCCGAACGGAGCGCCAGCTCGGCCCGGAAGGAGGGCTCGAGATCGGAGCCGTGGCGATCGAGGAGATGCTCCGTCGCCTTCCAGGCATTGTCCCACTGCTGGCGATCGAAGCAGATCTCCGACAGCCGCTCGAGCGACGGGCGATAGGCGGAGTTGCGCGCGTAGGACCGCGAATAGAACCCGAGCGCCCGATCGACCTTGCCGCCGCTCTCCGCGGCGCGCCCGATGCGGAAGTAGCGCTCGGCGGCGTCTCCCAGCGGTCCGGCGGCGAGCAGCACCTCCAGCGCCTGGGCCGCCTTCTCCCACGCCCCGGCGGCCAGCGCCGCGTTGAACATCGCCTCCAGCGCGTCGGCGTTCGTCGGCTGGAAACCCAGCGCGGCGTCCAGCACCTCGACTGCCCGATCGGCGCGGCCCAGCTTCTCCGCCAGCAACGTCCCCTGTTGCACCAGCAGCTCGACCCGCTCGGACGAGACGCGCACCCGCTCGATCTCCTTCTCGAGCAACGTCGACACGGCCGCCCAGTCGCGACGCGCGAAGGCCAGCCGGCGCAGCGCCGACAGCGGCGCGCGATCGTTCTCGTCGGCGTTCCGCGCTTGCACGTAGGCGGCCTCGGCGGCCGTGACGTCTCCCAGCCGTTCACTGGCGCGGCCGATGCCCAGCCAGATTCGCCCCGCCACGGCGCCCGTGGCCAGGCCGACCCGCGCTTGCAGACGCTGGCGCAAGCCGCGCCAGTCGCCGCGCTGCTCGTGGAGCTTCTCCAGGGCCACCAGGACCTCGCCCGTCGCCGGTCCGAGATCGAACGCCGCCGTCAGATCCCGCTCCGCCTCGTCGAGACGACCGAGCGCCATCGATACCAGCGCCCGATCGGTCAGCGCCCGCGCGCGCGCCTCGGCGTCTGGCGCGGCCAAGGTGCGCGCCGTCTCGACCGCGAGCTGATCGTCGCGCCGCCGCCAGTCATCGCCGAAGCTCTCGTCCTCCTTGCGACGGCCTCGCGCCTCGATGATCTCCCGATAATGGCCCAGCGCCGCGGGCAACCGGCCGTTGCGACGGCGATGTTCGGCGAGACGCCACAACAGCCCCAGGCGCGCGGGTGCGACCGCGAGCTCGGGCGATGCATCGGTGCGCGCCACCGCCCAGGCCAGCAGCTCGGTCAGGCGCGGCTCGTCACCCAGCCCGCGCAGCAACCGCTCCGCCGCCTCGAACGCGGGGCGGTCGGCTGGCTCGAGCGTCAGCAGCTCGAGCCAGGCGGTCGCGGCGCGCCCGCGATCCTCGGCCGCCGACTCGGCGAGCGCGGCCACGTCGCGCAGCGCCGCGATCCGGCCGGAGCGCTCCCTGACGTGCGGCAGGGCGACGAGCGCCAGCTCCAGCGACCGCTCCCCCTGCCCCAGCGCCTCCAGACGACGGCGGGCCGGCGCCAGCAGCGCCGGATCGGCCGGCGCATCCACGAGGGCGCCGATGCGAATCTCGAGCGCGCGCTCCGCTTGCCCCATGTGCTCCAGCAGCTCGGCCTGTTCCGCCAGCAGCGCCGCCCGCCGGGGTCCCGTCGCGAGCTCGGCGTCCGCCTCCAGCGCCCGGACCAGCTCGGCGTCGCGCTCCCGCCGCCGCAGCAGCGCCGCGCGCCGCGCGCGCAAAGCGACGGTGCGCGCGGGCGACAGCTCGCCGATGGCGCGTTCGAGCCCGGCCAGCGACTCCGCCGACAGCGGCGCCGTCTCGTCGTCCTCCAGCGCCTGCAGCCAGCGCCGCGCCAGGCGCTCGCGCCCCTCGGGCGTCAGCTCTTGCGTGAAGGCCGTCTCCAGAAGAGCCGCCCGCCGCGACGCCGCCGCGCCGTCTCGCCGATCGGTGAAGCGCACCGCGAGCGCCAGCGCAGCCGTTCCCCCGGGACTTCCCGACAGCAGCGGCAGCAACGACTCGACCGCCGCCGCGCGTTCCCGATCGGTATGGGCCACGGCGATGGCCGCTTGCGCGCGGCGAAAGCGACGTTCCAGGGAATCGTTCGGCCCGACGAAAGCGCGCGGCTCGGCGCGGGCCATCTGCGCCAGCGGGCGCCCCAGATCGGCTCCCCAGCGCAGGGCCAGCTCGACGTCATCGGCCTCCAGCGCCTTCGCCACCAGACCGGAGAGGGTCTCGCCGGCCCGCGCCTGGGCCGTGCCTTCGTTCGTCAGCTCGACCAGGGTGCGCGCCAGGAACAGCGCCTGGCGCCGTCCACCGGCTCGATCGATCGCCTCGACCAGCTGATTCAGCCGCTCGGAGCGCGCCTCGTCGAGGTCGGGTCCGCGCGCCACCTCTTCGCCCAGGCGGCGCGCCCACACCGGCTTCCCCGCCGCGAGCGCGACGAACGCCTGCTCGAGCCGATCCGTCGCCGAGCGCGGCGCCGCCGGCGGAACGGCGGTGACCAGGGGCGCGGGCGACGGAAGCGGCAGCAGGATCGGCTGCGTATCGTCCCGGGGCAGCGCCGTCGGCAAGGCGCCCGGCGGGCGGGGACCGACCAGCCGGCGCCGCCCCGTCGAGGCGTGGCCGTTCACTTCGTCGAGGAACGGGCCGGCCTCCGCCGGCGACAGGCGCGACGACAGCACTCGCACGCCGAACAGCAGCCCGACCGACGCGGGCGCTTCGGCGGCCGCTTGCTTCAGCTCGGCGGCGGCGGCGGCCAGCTCGCCGCAAGCCACCAGCGCGTCGGCGAGGCGGACCCGGATCCTCCCCCGACCGACCGGATCGGTGGTGGCGGCCAGGGCCCGCCGAATGTCATCCATTCGGCCACGGGCAGGGCCCGCGTTTTCAAGCGCACCATCGGCCACGAGGCCAGCGTATCATCAATTGAAACGACCGGTGTTCTGGTAGATTGCCCGCCTTTTCTCATGACGAATTCCCCTGATTCCGTCGGCGGTGCCGACGCCCCTTCGGCGACCGCGAACACCTTCGCCGTCATCCTGGCGGGCGGCGGTGGAACCCGCCTGTGGCCGGCCAGCCGGCGCAAGCGCCCGAAACAGCTCTTGCACCTGGGGGGCGGAGAGTCGCTGCTGGAGGCCGCCGTCCGGCGCGCCCGCGCGCTGTTCGGCGAGGGGCGCACGTTGATCGTGACGGCGGCCGATCAGGAAGCCCAGATTCGCCACGAGCTGCCGGACGTTCCCGGCGAGGACATCGTCGTCGAGCCCGAGCCGCGAAACACCGCGGCCGCCGTCGGGCTGGGGGCCGTGGTGGCGCAGCGCCGGCTGGGCCCCGGGGCGCTGCTGGCGGTGCTGCCGGCCGATCCTCACATCGGCGACGAGGCGGCGTTCGCCGCGGCGGTGCGCACGGCGCTGAGCCACGCGGCGCAATCGATCGTCACCATCGGCCTGCGCCCCACCCATGCGGAGACGGGTTTCGGTTACATCCACCTCGGCGCCGCCGTCGGGACGTCCACCGACACCTTCGCCGTCCAGGCGTTCGTCGAGAAGCCGACGCGGGCCCTGGCCGAGTCCTACGTCGCCTCCGGCGCCTACCTGTGGAACTCGGGGATGTTCTTCCTCAGCGCGGGGCGGATGCTCGATGAGGCGCGCCGCCACCTGCCAGCGCTGGGCGCCGCGCTCGACGAGCTGGTGACGGCCAAGGACTTCCAGGCCGTCGTGCAAGCACGCTACGGCAGCGTACCGAAGATCTCGATCGATCACGGCATCATGGAGAAGGCCTCCTCGGGCATGCGCGTCGTCTCGGCCGACTTCGGGTGGAACGACGTGGGGAGCTGGGCCGCGTTGCCCAGCATCCGGCCCCTCGACGGCGACGGAAACGTCGTCATCGGAGACGCCACGGTCGACTCGACGAGCGGCAGCGTCATCGTGACGGAGCCCGGCGCGCCATTCGTGGGCGTGGTCGGCGTCAAGGACCTCATCATCATCGCCACCGCCGACGCCATCCTGGTCGCCCACAAGGACAACGCCCAGGACGTGCGCCGCATCGTCGACGCCGCCGCCGCGCTGGGCCGAAAGGATCTGCTGTGAACCCTCGCGTGTTTCGGGAGTACGACATCCGCGGCGACGCCGAGCGCGACTTCCCCGACGACTTCGTCACCGACCTGGGCCGCGCCATCGGGACGGCGCTCGCGGACGACGGCGCCCGCACCATCACCCTGGGCCGCGATTGCCGGCTGTCGTCGCCGCGCATTCACGCGGCCCTGCGCGCCGGCATCCTGTCGACGGGGCTCGACATCATCGACGTCGGCATCCTGCACAGCCCCGGTCTGTATTTTTCGGTGTTTCATCTGAACGTCGACGGCGGCGTCATGGTGACGGCCAGCCACAATCCGTCCGAGGACAACGGCTTCAAGATCGTCCAGGGCCGCAGCACCATTCATGGCGCCGCCATCCAGCGGCTGCGTACCATCATCGAGGGCGGGAAGTTCCGGGTCGCCGAGCGCCCGGGCACCGTGCGCGACCATCAGATCCTCGCCGACTACGTGGCGACCATCGTCGACAACGTCAAGCTGGGCGGACGTCGGTTCAAGGTCGTGGTCGACGGCGGCAACGGCACGGGCGGGCTGTCGATCCTGCCTGTCCTGAAACAGCTGGGCGTCGAGCTCGAAGCGCTCTACTGCGACGCTGACGGTCGGTTCCCCAATCATCATCCCGACCCCACCGTCCCCGAGAATCTCGCCGACCTGCAGGCGCGCGTGCTGGCATCGGGCGCCGAGCTGGGGATCGCGCTCGACGGCGACGCCGATCGCATCGGCGCCGTCGACGGCAAGGGGCGCATCATCTGGGGCGATCAGCTGTTGATGCTGTTCGCGCGGGAGATCCTGGCGCGGCGCCCGGGTGCCACCTTCGTCAGCGAGGTGAAGTGCAGCCAGGCGATGTACGACGAGATCGAACGCATGGGGGGTCGCGCCATCATGTGGAAGGTCGGCCACTCGCTGATCAAGGTGAAGATGAAAGAGGAGCAGGCGGCGCTGGCCGGCGAGATGTCGGGGCACATGTTCTTCGCCGATCGCTGGTTCGGCTTCGATGACGCCGTCTACGCCGGGATCCGCCTGGTCGAGCTGCTGACCCAGTCGCCCCAGACCCTGGCCGAGCTGTACGACACGCTGCCCGTCCTCCACAACACGCCCGAGATCCGCATGCACTGCCCGGACGACATCAAGTTCGAGGTGGTACGGCGCGCGGTGGCCGAGTTCCGCGCCAGCCATCCCGTGATCGACATCGACGGCGCGCGCGTCACGTTCCCCGGTGGCTGGGGGTTGGTGCGCGCCTCGAACACCGGGCCGGTCCTGGTGCTCCGCTTCGAGGCGGACACCCCGGCGCGCCTGCACGACATCCAGACGCTCGTCGAGACCCGGCTGGCCGTCCTGATCGATGACGTCCGAAAGGCCGCAACCGCGCATGTCTGACCAGCAGGATTTCGCCGCCGACCTGCTGGCGGAGGTTCCGCTGTTTCAGCTGCTCAGCGACGAGGAGCGCCATCTCCTCGCCGCCGAGCTGGACATCGTCCGCTACAGCGTGGGCGAGACCGTCTTCAACACCGGCGATCCGGGCGACTCGATGTACGTCATTCGCAAGGGCGAGGTCGAGGTCTTTTTCAAGGACGACACGGGCGAGCGGATCGCCCTCGAGACGGCGGGTACGGGCGATTTCTTCGGCGAGCTGTCGCTGCTGGACAGCGGACCGCGAACGGCGTCGGTGATCGTGACGCGCGACCTCGAGGCGCTGCACGTCGATCGGGACGATCTGGATCACCTGCTGAAGCTGCAGCCGGGCGCCGCCATGGAGCTGCTGGCGGCCATGGGCCGGCGCACCCGGGTGACGGCGGAGCTGCTGCGCCACACCGCCTCGCGGAACGTCAACCAGGCCGCCAAGGACATGCGCACCACGATCCAGCGCGCCGCCGACGCCATCGCCGCCTGGAGCGGCAGCATCGTCTTCCTGATGCTGCACTGCCTGGCCTTCGCGGGCTGGATCGTGGTCAACATGGGCCTGATTCCCAGCTTCCCCGTGTTCGATCCCTACCCGTTCGGGTTGCTGACGATGGCCGTCTCCCTGGAGGCCATCATCCTGTCGGTCTTCGTTCTGCTCAGTCAGAACCGTCAGGTGGCCAAGGACCGCGTCCGCAGCGACATCGAGTACGAGGTGAACCTGAAGGCCGAGCTGGAGATCGCGCACCTGCACGAGAAGATCGATCGCATGGGCTCGGAGCTGCTGGCGCGCCTGGGGAAGCCGAAGTAACGGCAGGACGCTCGGCTAGCGATTCTCCGGGGCGGTCAGGCGCTGGAGATCGAACTGCACCGGACCGTATTCGCCCCCGTTCCAGAAGTCGAAGCGGAGACGGTTTCCGGTGGCATCGAGCACGACGTTCTTCAGCACGCCCTGATAACCCGATTCGTAGTACCCCGCGAGGGCCGTGCCGAAGATGATGTCGATCGTCCCGCCCACCTTCCCGGCGGTCGTGATCGAATCGATGGTGTACGTCTTCAGCGCCGAGTCATCGTCCGTTCCGTAATAGAAGGCGACGCAGCACATGTTGGACGACCAGGTGCACCTGGCCGCGTAGCCGCCGTTCGCGGTGAACGACAGCCGGACCTCGTAGGTGGGAATCCACGGCGTGGTGACGAAGCCGCGCCAGTCGCCCGGCATGCCGCCGGTCACCCAGGCCAGATCGCCTTCCAGGGTTCGTGGCGTGGCGTCATCCCGCCAGGGAGCGAGGTCGTTCACGACGGGCGGAGGCGCGTCACAGATCGCCGGCCCCACGGCACCACCACCCGCGCCCCCGCCTGACGACGGGGGCGCAATCCCTCCGAATCCGCCGAGTCCACCCGGCGCTCCCGCCGCGCCACCCGGCGCTCCTGCCGCGCCACCCGGCGTGCCCACGCCCCCGACAGGGCCGCCGTGTCCGGTGCCATCGAACGGGTCGGGTATCTCGCCCAGATCGTGACAGGCGCCGAGCGAGGCCAGCCCCACCGCGAGCCACCCCGCGGCCGCCATCGCCCGCGCCCGAGAGAAGACATTTCTGTCGCGATTCCGTCCCGCCGCCTTCGTACCCGCCACGAAGACATCGCGCTTTGTGTGCATGCCGGGCGAGCGTAGCATCGACGATGCCAACCGGCCTGGTCACCCCGAAGGAATGAGCATGGCCCAGATCGACGGGCCGGCGAACAGGTAGACCAGCGCCCCCAGGGCCAGAAACGGCCCGAAAGGGACCTGGATCTTACCGAGCGCCACGGCCTCGCCGCGCTTGCGCGACAGCAGCAGCAGCGGGATGGCGATCAGGCTGCCCACCACCGAGGCGGCGAACAGCACCACCGGGATCGACCGCCAGCCCATGACCGCACCGATCATCGCCAGCAGCTTCCCGTCGCCGAGCCCCAGGCCCTCGCGGTGAAGCACGTAATAGTAGAAATCGGCGATGAGACGCACCACCAGATACCCGACGGCGACGCCGATGGCGCGCTCGGTCCAGGGGACGTCGTGGGCCGCGAACGCCGCCGCGAAGAACAGCACCGTCCCCGGGATGGTGATGACGTCGGGGAGCCGCTTGGTGTCGAGGTCGATGAACGCCAGCACCACCAGCGCGCCCGCCCAGGCGAAGTACAGCGCGAAGCGCCCCAGCCGCACGGCGGTGATCTCCGCCGAGTCGGCGCCCGCGAACTTCCAGAAGATGGCGGCCGCCAGCAGCGCCATCAAGGCCTCGACCAGCGGATAACGCACCGAGAAGTGCGCGCCGCAGGTCCGACAGCGCCCGCGGAGCCACAGGTATGACAGCACCGGGACGTTGTCCCAGGCGCGCACCGGCGTGCCGCAGGACATGCAGCGTGATGCCGGACGGACGATCGACTCGCCGCGCGGCAGCCGCGCGATCACGACGTTGAAGAAGCTCCCCCACACGGCCCCCCACACCGCCGCCACGACCACCGCCCCCGGGGTCGACAGAAAGTCGGTGATGAGCTCCACCTATCGCCCCTTCGGCGCCGTGAGGGGGTGTCCCCCCTCACGAGCTCCCCCCGTGGGCCGTCGAGGCCGTCGCGGCTGAGCCGCGCCTCCCGATGCTTGGACCCGGGCGCGTTGCGCCCTCCGGCGTCCGGGTCGCCACCTGATCCTTTCCATCGAGGAAGGCATCTGACGACAATGTTAAGGTTCGGAAGCGTGTCTGCGAAACTTTTCGGAAATCGTCGGGCGGCTGCAGCACCTCGGGCGCTGCTGTTGCTGGCGATCTTCGGCACTCTGGGCGCTCTGGGCGCGGTGCCGGCCTGCCGTCAGAAGCGGGGCGTGCTGACCCCACCGGGGGTGGCGGTCGACGAGGCCCTGCAGAGCCATCGCTTCGCCGAGGGGTTCCGGAAGCTGGGGCGCTCGCACCTGCGCAGCACGGTGCATTTCGCCGTCGGCATCGACGGCGGCGCGACCGACAACGTCACCACCGAGACCGACGTCTGGATGGACGACAAGGGCAACTGGCGGCTCGTCGACCTGAACGACAAGGACGGCGGGCGCGAGGTGGTTCTTCACGGGCGCGAGCTGGCGATCGCGCTACGCTATGGACGCATGATACGGCGCCCCGCCGAGGACCCCGAGCCCCTGCGATTGCTGGCCCAAGGCGTGGGCGGCCCCTTCGCGGCGTGGGATCTGTTGCGTGACGTCGCCACCATCGACGACTTCGGCGGCGACACCCACGGCGGGCGGAAGGTGCACGTCTTCAAGCTGACGAAGGCGCCCCATCCTCCGGCGCCCGCGCCCATCGCCGACGGCGGCGACCGGCAGGCGTGGCGACGCACGGTGGTCGCAGAGAAGGTCGAAGGCACCGTGATGATCGACGAACAGCTGGGGATCCCGCTGCTCGCCGAGATCCACGCCACGTACACCATGCGGCGCGGGGAAGGCGCCGGGACGCCGATGCACGGGGTGGTCGACGCGCGGACGTCGATCGAGGAGATCGGCAGCAGCCCCGAGATCGCGGAGCCCGAGGCGGAGGACCTGGCGCCCCGACAGCGAACGATCCCCGACGAGCGCGCCATGCTGGGGGGACTGCCGCGCGCGCCGGCGCGGCCCCGAGGCGCGCCATGACCGACAATTCCCGCCCCGACAGCTCCGGCGAGGAGGCCGAGCTGATCGCCTTCCCGGGCAAGCCGGCCGCGGGCCGGCGCGAGGACGGCGTCGCCATCGATCACCTCGACGGAAATCGGCCGCTCATCGTGCGCCGTTCGTTGCTGGCGTCGGCCGTGGGGGGACTGGTCCCGGTCCCCGTCATGGACGACTACCTGGCCGGCCGCGTGCGCGCAGGCATGCTGATCCAGCTCGCGGAGCGGCGCCGCGTCGACATCGTCCCCTCGTCGGCCGAGCTGCTGGCGGATCCGCGCGAGGGGACGGCCGCGCGCAACGCCACCATGACGGCGGCGACCTTGCTGGCGTTGAAGCTGGCCTGGCGGAAGTTCTTCGTGCTGCTGGCGGCCGGCCGCCGCGCCGAGGAGATGGCGACGACCTTCCAGGTGGGGACGCTGTTCGATCACTTCTGCGCGAAGCTGCACGTGGGCGCGGGGCTCGATCGCGAGACCTCGGCGCGCCTGCGGCTGGCGATGTTCGCGGCGATTCGCGACACCGAACGGGCGGCCCTGGTCGAGGCGTTCCGAGACGGCGGCCAGCTGCTGGGGCGATCGCTCGGCGAAGCGCCGGGGTGGATGTCGCGGCGCTTGCAGCGCGCGGCCGAGCTCTACGTCGCCTCGGGGGGCCGCCCCGACGCCGCGCGCCCCGACAGCGAAGAGCCGCTCGATCCCGACGAGGCGCGCTGGGTGGATCGCGCCGCTTCGCGGGTCGAGGATCGGTTGGGACGGCTGGGCGGCGGCTACCTGCGCTCGCTGCTGGGGCGTTTCGAGGAGCGCTGGAACAGCGACCAAACTCTGATACGATGACCCGTCACCTGAACCGCCCCCGAACCCCCGAGAATCATTGCCTTCCAAGACGAAAAAAACTCATCGCGCCAACCCAGCCCGTAGCAAGGCCAAGGTGACGTCGGCCGGATCGAAAAAGAAGACCGCGTCGGCCAGCCACAAGACCGACAGTCCCGATCGCAAGCGAACGCCTGGGAAGCTCGCGATCAAGCTCAAGGCGAAGCCGGAGCGCAACAGCAAGGTCGGTCTTTCTCGTACGCCTCGACGAACCCCGGGACGGATCGAGCCCCTGGCGGCGGCGCAGTCGGCGCAGGTCGACGGCCGCAAGGCGAAGCAGAACGCCGAATCGACGGAGATCGCGAAGGTCGCCATCGACGCGGCGCTGGACAAGAAGGCGCTGCTGCCCGTGCTGATCGACGTGTCGGCGATGGCGAGCTACACCGATTTCATCGCCATCGTGAGCGGCCGCAGCGATCGCCACGTCGACGCGATCGCCGAGGGCGTCTTGCAAGCCATGAAGGCGCGCGGGCGTACGTTGCTCGGGCAGGAGGGGACGGGCAGCGGGCGCTGGACCCTGCTCGACTTCGGCGACGTCGTCGTGCACGTGTTCTATCACCCGGTGCGCGAGTTCTACGATCTCGAGAGCCTCTGGGTGGACGCGCCGCGGTTGCCGCTGAAGATTCCGCCCGAGTCCGTCATGGCCCAGCCTGAC
This sequence comes from Polyangia bacterium, assembly GCA_036500205.1. Taxonomy (GTDB): domain Bacteria; phylum Myxococcota_A; class Polyangia; order Fen-1088; family Fen-1088; genus DASYCK01. Next base: position 15,688 of record DASYCK010000065.1, read on the forward strand.
GCGCTCTACGGGAATCTTTGAGCTGAAGCTGGTCGTCCTCGCCGTCGGCAAGATGCGCGACCGCCACCTGGGGGCCGCGTGCGACGACTACCTGGAACGGACCCGCCGGCACCTGCCCATCGAGGTGATCGAGGTCGAGAACGACGCGGCGCTGCTGCGCCGCCTTCCGACAGCGGGCGAGATCATCGCGCTCGAGCCAGGGGGCGAGGCGTGGGACACCGCCAAGCTGACGACGTACATCGAGCAGGGGATGCTGCACGGCCAGCGCGCCGTGACTTTCCTGATCGGCGGCAGCGACGGCCTGCCGAAGGCGGCCGTCGTGCGCGCGCACCGACGGCTGTCGCTGTCGGCCATGACGCTGCCGCACCGTCTGGCCCGCGTGCTCCTGTGCGAGCAGCTCTACCGTTCTTTGTCGATCATCAAAGGCGAGCCGTACAGCCGCTAACGCGCGCAGGTCAAGGCAGCGTGAGGTCGTCCATCATCCCGGTCATCATGATCAACGACAGGACGGTCCAGGACTCGTTGTAGTACTGGCTGCCCGCGAACAGTGACTTGGTGGCCACGTCGACGTAGGCGTCGTCGCGGAGGCTCGCGTAGGTGGTGTCGGCCATGGCGCCCACGCCAGCCGGGCCGACGAACGCCGCCGACTGATTGCCCACCGATGCGGACTGGGGATGGTCGGTGCCGTCGAGGTTGTAGCCGTCGAGAATGTTGGTGGCGCCCTTCGTTTGATAGAACGAGCTGATCTTCTTCAGGTAGGTCAGCGCGCTGGGCTCGTTGTTCCAGCAATAGTCCTGCGCCAGGCGGAACGGCGTGCGGCACGAGTCGAGCTGGTGGTACGTGGGATCGCTGGTGTTGGGGCGCGCCATGGGCACGCCGGCGGGCGTCGACCAGGCCGGCACCAGGCCGTTCGTCTGGTTCTTGTTCGCCGCGTTCAACGTCGCATTGATGATGGCGTATGACGTGGTCACGGCGTGATCCCAGTTGGTCTGCTGGTTCGTGGCCCGGCCGAACGCGCGGTAGAACGCCGGCGCGAAGTACGAGATGTTGATGACGCTGCCGCCCCCCCCGCCCATGTCGCCCGGCGTCGGCACGTCGTTCATCGTGTGATCGACCTCGTACTTCCAGATCAGGTTGATCTGGGCCGTGGCGAGCGAGAGATACGTCTTCGACAGGCTTCCCATGCCGCCCCACTTCTTGTCCGCGATCAGCAGCGCGAACGCCATGTCCTCGTCGGCGTCGGTGGCGCCGCCCATGCCCAGCACCGAGCGATCGGGGCCGATGTACCAGTTCATCAGGCCGTTGGGGTCGAGGAACTGCTGCGCGTAGTTCCACAACTTGTCGAACGTGGCCTGATCGCCGAGGTAGACGGAGATCAGCATGCCGTAGGCGATCCCCTCCGAGACGGTCGAGTTGACCACCGCGCCCGACGAGTTCGGCCGGCGCACGCGCAGCCCGTTCGTTCCCGCGCCGTCGCTGGTCAGCAGATCCTGCTTCCACAACGCATAGGCCGCCTGCGCGTCGGCGGTCCTGGCGGTCGAGGGGGGCGTGCACCGCCCGCCGCGAGGAATGGCGATCGCGCTGGTGGCGCCACCGTCGCCGCCGGCACCACCGCTGGGCATCGCGCCGCCGCTCGCGGACACACCGCCGCTGCTCGTCACGCCACCGCTGCTCGTCACGCCACCGCTGCTCGTCACGCCGCCGCTGCTCGTCACGCCGCCGCTGCCCGTCACGCCGCCGCTGCCGGTGACGCCACCGCTGCTGGCGGTGCCGCCGCTGCTCGTCACGCCACCGCTGCTGGTGGCTCCCCCCGTTCCGGCGCCACCCGAGCCGGTCGCGCCACCGCTGCTGGTCGTGCCACCGCTGCCGCCGCCGCGCGCGGTCGGAGCGCACGCGCCCACGGCCAGCGCCAGTGCCAGGGCACCGCACGAGAGCCGGGGGCGCGACGATTTCGAGGTGACAGCGGGGGACATTCCGTCTACCTGGGCTCGAAGTGTAGGGCGACGCGCCCGTCGGCGCTACTTCAGTTCGAGCAGCTCGACCTCGAACAGCAGGGTGGCGTTCGGGGGAATCACGCCGCCGGCGCCGCGCGCGCCGTACCCGAGCTCCGCCGGGATCAACAGCGTCCGCTTTCCGCCGATCTTCATACCGGCCACGCCCTCGTCCCAGCCCTTGATGACGTGACCCTGACCGAGCCCGAACGAGAACGGGCTGCCGTGATCGCGCGAGCTGTCGAACTTGCTGCCCTTCGCGTCATCCTTCCACAACCAGCCGGTGTAGTGCATGACGCAGGTCTTGCCGGCCGCGGCGGCGGCGCCTGTGCCCGGGGTGGTGTCTTCGAATTGCAGCCCGCTCGGAGTTGTCGTCATCGCCATGTCGAATCGGTCCTTTGCGAAGGGTAAAGGGGCAGATAAGGCAGCTTTCTAGCACTCCCTGTCGTCGTCTCAAGGCGCGATGTCAGCCGGCGCTGGCGTCGACGTGAACGCGGATCTCGCCGGCGTCCATGCTGAGTCGCACGCGGCCCCCCGGCGACTCCGCGAAGGAATCGAACGCCGCGTCCTCCAGATGCCGGGTCAGGATCGAGACCAACCCGCGCGCCCCCGTCTCCCGCTTCATCCCTTCGGCGACCAGGTGTCCCAGCACGTCGTCGTCGACCAGCAGCGCGAAGCCCTCGTCCTCGAACTCGCGAACCAGCCGCTCGACGACGTTGCTGCGCAGGATGTCCATCAATGTCGCGGCGTCGAGCGCCTCGAAGGGAACGAAGCGCCCGAACCTCGCCAGCAGCTCGGGCAGGAACCCGAACGTCTGCAAGTTGGCCAGATTCTCCACCTCGCCAGCGGTGAAGCTGACGGCGATGCCGGCGCCGCGCCGCGCCGCCCCCGGCCCGCCGCGGCCAAAGCCGATGCGATCGACATTGTCGCGGTCGTGGACGATCCGATGAAAGCCCGAGAACGCGCCCGCCGCGATGAAGGCCACGTCGGCCGTAGACAGCACCAGATGATCGCCGTACGACGAGTGCGTGATCTCCATGGGAACGACGACATCCGAGGATTCGAGCATCTTCAGCAGCTCGCGCTGCACGCCCATCCCCGTCACGTCCTTCGTCGTACCGGCGCCCGCGAACACGGCGTTGTTCTGGCCCGAGGCGATCTTGTCGAACTCGTCCAGGCAGACGACGCCGATGGAGGCGAGCAGCGGGTTGTCGTCGGCCGCGTGCAGCAGCCGGGTGAGGATGGTGCTGGGATCCTGACCGACGTACCCCGTCTCCGAGTAGGTCGTGATGTCGATGATGACCGTGGGCAGCCGCAAGACATGCTGGAACAGAAGCTCGACCAGAAACGTTTTCCCGCAGCCGGTCGGTCCCGCCAGCAACACGTTGGTCTTCGGCAGCAGCTGCTCGCGCTTGGCGCCATCGAGATAGATGCGTTTGATTCGCCGCACGTGGCGATAGGCGAGCAACGACACGGCCCGCCTCGCCTCGGCCTGCCCACGGTAGCCGAGCTGTTCCAGCTTGGCGAAGATCGCCTTCGGTGAAAGGACCGGCAGCTCGCGCACGAATTTGATGAAGTGCTCGAGCCCGGACTTCCGGTACTTCTTCAGCGGCTCCACGCCGACGAAGGTTAGCACCGACCCGGGCCATCCGGGGTCGCGCGGCAGCTCAGCCGGGGGCGCGCTCTTCGACGAACTTCTTCAGGCCCAGCAACACTTCGCGCCAGTTGCTGGCGGAGTGCGCGGCGCGCACCTCGGTATCGATGTTCGACTGGTCGACCTTCACCCGGATACCGCCCTCCACCTCGTCGATGGCGTAGCGGAGGAGCTGCCGCAGCTCCGGTCTGTCCTCGAGACCGCTGAAGCCGCTCCAGTAGTTGAACGAGAAGCCATTCATCGGCTCGAACGCCAGCACCGTCCCTCGATCTTCGTAGGCCTTACCGTCCCACTCGCCACGAAACAAGATCGGCGAGCCGACCGTCCAGTCGGTCACCAGGTCGGTGTCGAAGAAATACTGCTTCACCAGCGCCGGACTGGTCAGCGCCTCCCATACCGCTTCGCGGGTTGCCTTGATGAGGACGGACGACGACGATGCGAACGACATGGAAGAAGCTTAACCTCGCGACCGATCGGTAACATGAACGAATGGTGGGTTCCCATCTCGTTACCACTCAGGCGGCCGCGCGCAGCGAACGCCGCAACTGATGCATCAGCGCCGTCCCCTTCCGCTGCGCGTGCGCGCGGTGGCGCAGCAGGGCCAGCACGGCCGTCTCGGCCGCCCGCAGATCGACCGCGGTGACATCGACGCCCTTCAGCTCGTTCGCCAGCGTTCCGTCCAGGTACGACGCGATCACGTGCGGATGGACGTAGCACTTGCGGCAAACGGCGGGCGTGTTGCCGAGCCGTTGTGCCACCTGCTCGATGGCCCGCACGACCTCCTTGTGCGTGGGCCGCGCGACCCGGGGAAGCCTCGGTCCCCCTTTCGCCCGCGAATTCGTCGCCGTCTTCAGGGCCAAGGCCGTCAGAATCGTCCCCGCCCAGGTCCGGAAGTCCTTCGCCGTGAACGCGTGCCCCGCCAGCTCGTGGATGTAAGCGTTGACGTCCGCCGAATCGATCGAGGCCGGCGCGCCGCTCTCGTCGAGGTACTGGAACAGCTCGTGGCCGGGCAGATCGCGACAGCGACGGACGATGCGCGCCACCGACGGATCATGGACGGCGATGCGGTGGAACACCCCGCTCTTGCCGCGGAAATGAAACTCGAGGTCAGCCGCGTGAACGGCGACGTGGCGCCCTTCCATCGTCGTCAGCCCGAACGAGTGATTGGTGCGGGCATATTCTTCGTTTCCCACGCGGATGAAGGTCGTCTCCAGCAGCCGCACCACGGCGGCCAGGACCTTCCGGCGCGGCAGGCCCGGCAGTCGCAGATCGGCATCGAGGCGGCGGCGCAGCGCCGGAAGCGCCCGGCCGAAGTCGATCAGCCGCGCGTACTTCGTGCTGTCCCGCTCGTCTCGCCACCGGGCGTGGTAGCGGTACTGCTTTCGTCCGCGGGCATCCCGGCCGGTCGCCTGGAGATGCCCGCTCGGGTCGGGGCAGATCCAGACGTCACGCCAGGCGGGGGGAATGGCCAGCTTTCGAACTCGCTCCAGGGTCGCCTCGTCGTGCACCGGCCGTCCCGCCGCGCTCTGGATGGCGAAGGTCGGCAGCCAGCGCTTCCCGTGGCGCGTCTTGCCCATCGACCGTCGCCGCAATCCGGGCCGTCGGTCGTCGACGTGGCGAAGCCCGGCATGCCGAGCGGCGTCCAGCGCCGGCCCAGCTATGTCGGCATGCCGTTCGTGGGTCGTCATCGGATGCGTCCGGGAAATGCAGCTCTCGTGCCGCCGAGGGCCGTCCCCCATCGACCACAGCGTCGGGAAAGGCCTTTTTCGCCGTTACACGTTGACGGGGGCCGGAACGACTGGGAAACTCCGCGTCCTTTTCAGGCATCCGGTTTTTCACCGTTTTTTGCAGCCGTCTTTCACAAGGAGCCGTCGTTATGTCCGAGTCTTTGTTCACCTCCGAGAGCGTCACCGAAGGGCACCCCGACAAACTCTGCGATCAGGTGTCCGACGGCATCCTGGACGCCCTGCTGAAGGGGGACAAGTTCTCGCGGGTCGCTTGCGAGACGCTGACCAAGACCGGCTTCGTCATGGTGGCCGGCGAGGTGACCTCGAGCGCGCAGATCGATATCCCCAAGATCGTGCGCGGCGTGGTGAAGGAGATCGGCTACAGCCACTCCGACATGGGCTTCGACTGGCAGACCTGCGGCATCATGGTCGCCCTCGAGCAGCAGTCGCCCGACATCGCCCAGGGCGTCGACGGCAAGGGCGTCTACACCCGCGACGAACAGGGCGCCGGCGATCAGGGAATGATGTTCGGCTACGCCTGCGACGAGACGCCCGAGCTGATGCCGCTGCCGATCATGACGGCGCACAAGCTGGCCAAGCGGCTGGCCGAGGTCCGCAAGAAGAACACGCTCGACTTCCTGCGCCCCGACGGCAAGAGCCAGGTCACCGTCCGCTACGGCGAGGACGGACGCCCGCTGGCCATCGACGCGGTGGTCGTGTCCACGCAGCACAGCGAGGACGTGAAGTACAAGACGCTCAAGGAGCTGGTGATGGAGGAGGTGGTTCGCCCCGTCGTTCCCTCCGCCATGGTGTCGAACAAGACCAAGTACTACATCAACCCGACCGGCCGCTTCGTCGTCGGTGGCCCCATGGGTGACTCGGGGCTGACCGGCCGCAAGATCATCGTCGACACCTACGGCGGCATGGGCCGTCACGGCGGCGGCGCGTTCTCGGGCAAGGATCCTTCGAAGGTCGATCGCTCCGCCTGCTACTACGCGCGCTACATCGCCAAGAACATCGTCGCCGCGGGCCTGGCCCGTCGCGCCGAGGTGCAGGTCGCCTACGCGATCGGCGTCGCCGAGCCGGTGTCGCTGCTGGTGCACACGTTCGGCACCGCCACCATCCCCGAGGATCGCATCGCCGAGATCGTTCGCGCCAACTTCGACTGTCGCCCCGGCGCGCTGATCCGCGAGCTGAACCTGCTGCGCCCCATCTACCAGAAGACGGCGGCCTACGGTCACTTCGGCCGCAACGACGCCGACTTCGCCTGGGAGAAGACGAACAAGGCCGACGCGCTGAAGTCGGCCGCCAAGAAGTACTACGCGGCGGGCGGCTCCAACGGAAATGGCAAGGCCTCCGCCGCCAAGCCGAAGCGCAAGGGCGCAGCCGGCGTCTCGCTGACGGACTGATCGTCCTTGTTCGAACGTCCGGCTTCATCCCCGACGGATGTAGCCGGACGGACTGATCCCTTCCCACTCTCCTCCGGATCATGGAAAAGCGGACGAGAGGCCCGAACTGGTGGTAACTCTGTGAGACGCATGCGCGACTCCCGAGAGGCCTTCCGGCGACGCACCGCCCGGCGACGTTCGTTGCTGGCGGGCGCTGCGCTCCTCGTCGTCGGCTCGTCGCAGGCGGGGGCCATCACCGAGCACCGTCACATCGGCGCCCGCACCGGGATGATCGAGATCCCCGTCGAGGAGCTGATGACGGCGGTCCGGCGCAAGGACCGGGCGGAGATCGGGCGGCTGGCCGAGCGGATCGGTCCGGCACGCCTGGGGGAGGCGCTGCGACGCCCTGACGCCCCGGCGGTGCTGGCGGCGCTGACCGGCATCGCCGCGCTCCCCGGCCGCGCCCGCCTGATCGGGCCGGTCACCGAGCTGCTGACCGTTTCGGACGCGACCATCGCGGCGGCCGCCGCCCGCACGCTGGGCGAGATCCTGGCGCCGCTGACGACGGCCGACCTCGATGAATGGGATGTCCCGTCCGATCTGATCACCGCCGCCTGCGGGGCCTTGCGTGGCGCCGTGCTGCTGCCCGCCAACCCGACCCTGGAACGGCTGGCGGCCCTCGAGGCGATGGGGGACAGCATGGCGGTGTGCCATCCCTCGCCCGATCTGGTCGGGCTGTTGAAAGATCCCGCGCCTTCGATCCGACGCGCCGCCGCGCTGGTGCTGCGGCCGCAACAGCGCCTGGCCACGGGAGGATTCGCGGCGGGAACGCGCGACGTCGATCCTGCGGTGGCTTCGGCCTCCGTCGCGGCGCTGTGCCAGGCGATCGCCGAGCCGGCCGCCTGGCCCAAAGGGGGCGTGCGCGAACCGATCTGGGAGCAGACGCGGCAGCTGGCGCGGCGGCTGGCCCTGGCGCCAGCGACGCCGCCCGACGACGCCGTCGAGATGCTCGACTGCCTGGATCCGACCCTGGCGGGCGACCGCCAGATCCTCGACGGCATGCGCGCGCATCGACGCACGCCGCTCGGTGAGCGCGCCGCCGCGATCCTGGAACGACCGCCGGGTCGGACCGCTCCGTGACGAGCCCGGCCGAGGCGCCGCTCACCGCGCCGACGGAGCAGGCGCGCGCGACCGACATGGCGCGCGGCGCGCGACGGGTCGGCTCGCTGACGATGATGTCGCGGCTGCTGGGCCTCGTGCGCGAGCAGATCTTCGCCGTCACGCTGGGGGCGGGGGGAACGAGCGATGCGTTCCTGGCGGCCTTCCGCATCCCCAACCTGCTCCGCGATCTCTTCGCCGAAGGGGCTCTGTCGACAGCCTTCATCCCCACGTACGTCAAGACGATGAAGCAGGAGGGGCGCCCCGCGGCGTTCGTGCTGGCGAACCGGGTGCTGACCACGCTGACGATCTACCTGGGGAGCCTGGCGCTGCTGGGCATGCTGTGGCCCACGCCGATCGTGCACCTGGTCGCGGCCGGCTTCTCGGCGGAGAAGGCCGACCTGACGGCGCATCTGGTGCGCATCATGATGCCGTACCTGCCCACCATCTCGCTGGCGGTCGTGGCGATGGGGGCGCTCAACGCCGAGGCCCGCTACACGGCCCCCGGGCTGGCGCCGACCATGTTCAACCTGACCGCCATCCTGGGCGGCGTGGTGCTGTATTTCTGGGGGCCGTCGCCGCGTCTGGCGGTCACGGTGTGGGCGTCGTTCACGGTGCTCGGGGGGATCGCGCAGCTCGCCGTGCAGCTTCCAACGCTGTGGCGACTGGGGTGGCGACCCAGCTTCCGACCCGATCTGGCGCTTCGCCATCCGGGCACCCGGCGCATCGCCGCCCTGATGGCGCCCGCCACCTTGGCGGTGGCGGCGGTTCAGATCAACGTCGTCGTGAACACCTCGTTCGCCAGCCTGTGCGTCGAGGGCTCGATCTCCTGGCTGGGGTACGCGTTCCGCCTGATGCAGCTTCCCATCGGCGTGTTCGGCGTCGCCATCGGCACGACGTCGCTGACGCACCTGGCGCGGGACGCCGCCGTGAATGACCACGAGGCGCTACGGAAGACGTTGCGGCGCGGGCTGCAGCTGGTGCTGTTCCTGACCATCCCTTCGACGGTCGGCCTGGCCGTGCTCGGGGAGCCCATCATCGGCATGATCTATCAGCACGGGCGCTTCAGCGCGCACGCGACGGTCGAGACGGCGCGCGCGCTGTCCGGGTTCGCGGTCGGCCTCGCCGCCTACTCGGCCATCAAGGTGCTGGCCCCCGCCTTCTACGCGCTCGGCAAGACGCGCATTCCGCTGCTGGCCAGCCTGACGGCGGTGGCCTGCAACGTGCTGTGGAACGTGGTGACGTTCCGGCGGTTCGGGCACGTGGGGCTGGCGCTGGGGACGTCGATCGCCGCCATCGCGAACCTGACCGTGCTGATCGTGGCGTTCCAGCTGACGACGGGCGGCCTGTTGACGCGCGGGCTGGTCGGGGTCGTGGCGCGCATCGTCGTGGCGGCAGGCCTCATGGCCGCCGCGATATGGCCGCTCGCCCGCTGGCTCGCCACGGCGCTTCCCCACGGCACGCTCGGCCGCGCCCTGGACGCCTTCGTCCCGATCGTCGTCGGCGCCGCCGTCTACTTCGCGGCGGCGAAAGCGCTTCGCATCCCCGAAGTGAAGTCCTTGCTCCGTCGCCGCGGCTGAAGCGAACTCACCCGGCGCTGCCGCGCCGACCTCTCCCATGCTGGGAGAGGTGAAGACGACTCTGCGGCCAGAGGTCGGCTAGAAGCGCTCGTGGGGCATGCGATCCCTGGCGCCGCGGAAGTACTGCATGGGGGAGTAGAAGCGGAGGTTGGAGACGCGACTCGTGTAGATGCAGGCGTAGGCTTCGACCTGTTCGGCGAACTTGCTGATCTCGTAGCCCTCGCGAAAGATCGGCCCCCAGTGCGGGTTGAACGCCAGGTCGGTCTCGCGCTCGACGATGCGGTGCTCGGTATAGGTCTTCTTCAGCTCGCCGCGCAGGCGATCGATGTCGCTCTTCACGGCGTTGCGGGCCGTCTGGAGCTCGGCCCCCTCATCGTTGGGGTGCTGGCGCAGCAGCGCGCGCATCGCCGACTGTCGTTCGTTCAGCTCGGCGTCCAGCTGGATGAGCCGCGCGTCCAGCTGATCGAGCGCGGCCAGCCGCGGGCGCATCAGATCGGTCGTCATGATCTCGTGCTCCAGCTCCTGCACCACCATGGCCGTCCGCCAGCTCGACGATTTGCGCGACCGCAACATGTCGCCGTAGATGTGATCGCCGACGAACAGCACCTTGTCGCCGCCGATGCGAGCGCGTTCCTCGAACTCCTTCAGGTTGCCGCCCGAATAGACGCGTCCCCTCACGAACGGCCCGCTCGACACCCGGGTCAGCGGCGTTCCGTCCCCGGCCAGATCCACGAAGGGGTTCTCGCCCGTGAAGAACTCCGGCTTCATCGCCGACACGACGATGATGTCGAAGTAGCTGCGCCACGACGGATAGGCCGCCAGCTGCCCATCGAGCAGGTGGCTCATCACCGGGTCGGTGTAGTCCCAGGCCGAGTTGGTGAGCAGGAACAGATGCTTCCCCGACGAGCGCAGCTTGTGCAGCGTCTCGGCCAGGTGGAGGTCCTTCTCGATGAACGCCGGCAGCTGGGCGCGCACGATCTCCTTGATCGAACCGTCGCGATGGGCGAAGTCGATGCACTCGCGGATGTGATCCCACAGCGCCAGGTAATCGATCTTCTCTCCCTTGCGGTCGAAGTAGTCGACCAGCCCGGCGTACAGCACCGCCTCGGGCAATGCGAACAGCGAGTCGATCCAGGCGTAGCGGCGGTTCGAGAGGCGCATGCGCTCGCGCTGGTACAGGGCCGACACCTGCTCGCGATCGATGTCGACCAGGCCATGGCGGGCCCGGCCCGGAAACCCGTACCGATCGGGCTTGAAGATGTTGCCGTTGGCGCGATCGACGACCAGGCCACGGATGGCCAGCGCCGGATCGTAGGAGAGCCGCCGGATCTCGTCGGGATAGCCCTTGTTCAGGCACAGCTTGTCGAGCGTGGCGCGCATCGACAGCTCCTCGATCCGCGCCTGGTCGTAGATCGCCAGCGTGTAATCCATGTCGAACCCGACCATCTCGATCTTGTCGAGACGCAGGTTTCGGTTCACGTAGACGCGGGACTGACGCGGGATCTCGAGCGGCCGGGATACGGATGAAAAGGAATCGGCTCCAGGCAACCGTTCGACCGTCGCTGCGACGGTGGACATCACCCTCATGTTAGCACCGAATCCGCGACACGCCGGCCAGGGCGCCTAACTCGCGTCGTGGGCTGATAAAGTCCATCGGGTGAAAGTAGCTCTCGGCCAGATCAATCCGACCATCGGGGATTTCGACGGAAACCGCCATTTGATTGAAGCGGCCATCACGGAGGCCATGCGCGGCGCCGCCGACCTCATCGTCTTCCCCGAGCTGGCGATTTCCGGATACCCGCCCAAGGATCTCCTGGAGCGCCCCGGATTCCTGACCGCCGGCATGGCCAGCTTGAATGCGCTCGCCGCCTTCCAGGCCCGGCACCCCGCGGCGCCCGGAATCATCGTCGGATTCCCCGAGGTGCTCCCCCCCGATTCGACGGGCCTCCCCCTTGCCAACTCAGCCGCCCTGCTGGAGGACGGGCACGTGACGGCGATCCGGCGCAAGTCGCTGCTCCCCACCTACGACGTCTTCGACGAGTGGCGCTACTTCGCGCCCGAGACCTCGCCCGAGGTCGTCCCGTTTCGCGGCCGCCGCCTGGCCCTGTCGATCTGCGAGGATATCTGGAACGACGGCGATTTCTGGCCGCGACGCCTGTATCGCGACGATCCGATCGAGCGGCTGGTGAACGCGGGCGCCGACCTGATCGTGAACATCTCGGCGTCCCCCTTCACGCTCGACAAGCGCGGCTTGCGGCCGCGCATGCTGGCCGCCACGGCGCGCCGCTGGGGGCTGCCGCTGGTGTTCGTCAACCAGGTCGGCGGCCAGGACGACCTGGTGTTCGACGGCGCGAGCGCGGCGTTCGACCGCCAGGGGAACACGATCGCGCAGGCGCGCGAGCTGGCGCCCGATCTGCTGATCGTCGACCTGGCCGCCGGCACCGGCGAGAAGCGCCCGCCCGCCTCCTCACTCGAACGCGCCGCCCTCGACGCGCTGGTGCTGGGAACGCGCGACTATGCCCGACGCTGCGGGTTCACGCGCGCGCTGCTCGGGGTGTCGGGCGGCATCGATTCGGCGCTGGTGGCCTGCATCGCGGCCGAGGCGCTCGGCCCACGCAACGTCCTCGGCGTGGCGATGCCATCGCGATTCTCGTCGCCCGGGTCGGTGGCCGACGCGCAGGCGCTGGCCAGCGCGCTGGGGATCGACCTCGAGCTGGTGTCGATCGAGCCGATGTTCGCCGCCTATCTGACCGCGCTCGAGCCGGCCCTGGGGCGCGATGGCAGCCACGAGCTCCCCGGCGCCGCCGAGCTGACCCGCGAGAACCTGCAGGCGCGCATTCGCGGCGCCATCCTCATGGCGCTGTCGAACCAGCAGGGGCGGCTGCTGCTGACGACGGGAAACAAGAGCGAGGTCGCCACCGGCTACTGCACGCTGTACGGCGACATGGCGGGCGGCCTGGCCGTCATCAGCGACGTGCCGAAGACGCTGGTGTACCGCCTGTCGCGCGCCCTCAACGTCCCGCGCGTCGTCATTCCCGAAGCGACGCTGACCAAGCCACCGTCCGCCGAGCTACGCCCCGATCAGACCGACCAGGATTCACTGCCCCCGTACGACGTGCTGGACGCGATCCTGGAAGCCCATCTGGAGCGCGCCATGGACGGCGACGCCCTGGTGGCCGCCGGCTTCGACCCCGCGGTGGTGGCGGACGTCCTGCGCCGCGTCCGCACCAGCGAATACAAGCGCCGGCAGATGCCGCCCGGTCTGAAGATCACGGGGAAAGCGTTCGGCTCGGGCCGCCGCGTCCCCATCGCGCAGGCCTGGCGCGGCTGAGGGCGCCGCCCGCGCCCGCGCGCCTTGACTCGATGCGATCGCCCGGTAGAGTCCCCGCGCTTTCACCGACAGAGCTCCGCGAAGGGGCTGCTTTCCTTTCGTCGGCGAACGTTCCAGCAATCAATTCCAGTCCAGCGATCCGCCAGAAATCACCGAGGTCAACATGCGCGCCGTCATCACTGTTCTTCCGGGAGATGGAATCGGACCCGAGGTCACCACCGAAGGGTTGAAGGTCCTCGCCGCCGTCGCCAAGCGCTTCGGTCACGAGTTCGAGACGCGCGAAGCGCTGATCGGCGGCGCCGCCATCGACGCGACCGGAACGGCGCTGCCGGATGTCACGCTCGAGCTGGCGCGCAGCGCCGACGCCGTGCTGCTGGGCGCGGTCGGTGGACCGAAGTGGGACAACCCCAACGGGAAGGTCCGCCCCGAGCAAGGATTGCTGGCGATCCGCAAGGGACTGGGCCTGTACGCGAACCTGCGGCCGGTCACCGTCAACCCGAAGCTGGTCGGCGCGTCGTCGTTGCGCCCCGAGGTGATCAAGGGCGTCGACATGATGGTCGTCCGCGAGCTGACGGGGGGCATCTACTTCGGCGAGAAGCATCGAGACGCCACCAGCGCCTCGGATCTGTGCGTCTACACGGTCGTCGAGGTAGAGCGCATCGTACGCGCGGCGGCCAAGCTGGCGCGCGGGCGTCGCAAGAAGCTGACCTCCGTCGACAAGGCCAACGTGATCGAGACCTCGCGGCTCTGGCGCGACGTCACCGTCCGCGTGATGCGCGATGAATTTCCGGACATCGCGCTTTCGCACATGCTGGTCGATGCCTGCGCCATGCACCTCATCCGTCGCCCCACCGACTTCGACGTCATCGTCACCGAGAACATGTTCGGCGACATCCTCACCGACGAGGCCTCCATGCTCGCGGGCTCGATGGGCATGCTGCCGTCGGCCTCGCTGGGCGAAGGCACCCGGGGGCTGTACGAGCCCATTCACGGGTC
>DASYCK010000066.1:0-10363 GCA_036500205.1 Polyangia bacterium
CGACCAGCGTGACGATCACCGCCCCCAGCCCGGCGCCAAGGCCGCCGAAGATGAGGCCCACGACGATCGACTCCACCACCAGCATCGCCAGGATGAAACGCCGCTGGGCGCCGATGGCGCGCAGCGTGCCGATCTCCTTGACCCGCTCGAGCGTGGCCATCACCAGCGCGTTGTTGATGATGACCAGCGCGATGAGGAAGATGATGAGGATGGCGACGTAGAGCACCATCCGCACCACGTTGACGAACTGGCCGATGAGCCCGGCCGCCTGCTGCCAATCGATCGCCTTGAGCGTCAGGCCGTCCTTCTTCCCCTGTTCCTCGATGGCCGCGATCGTCTCCTTGATCTTCTTGGGATCCTTGACGATGACGGCGGCGTTGAGCACGACGCCTTGCTCGACCTCGCCGGGCGGGAAGACGCGGCTCTTGGCCTCCTCGCGCTGGAGCTTGCCCCCGAGCGACTCGCCGAGATCGTGCTTCACCCCGGCGACGCCCGGCGTGGTGGTGGCCTCGATCCTCCGCGGGGCCCCTGAGAGGGTCCCCGCCCCCCCCCGCGATGGACTACGCCCGGCGGAGCCGGGCTCCGTCCGCGCGATCGGCGCCGAAGCGGCAGGCGCGCCGAACAGCTCGGCCTCCGCGTTCTCGCGGCTGATGTCGTGGGCGCCGGCCTCCTTCTGCAGCTCCTTGATCTCGGCCATCTTCTCGCCGCTCATGAAGCCGTAGAGCTCACGGAAGGAGACCATGTCCATCAAGTTGAGCGCGCCGGCCAGCGTGGACTTCTCGAGCCCCTGGAACTCGAACGTCCCGTAGACGGGGACGTTGACCGACTGCACGTAGCCGGAGCGGGTAAAGGCCTTGATGGTCAGCACGTCGCCGACGCGTACCCGATACAGCTCCAGCGACGGTGCCAGCTCTTTGTAGAAGAAGTCGTAGCGCTGGTGGAAGTTCTGGTCGTCGGTCTGGAAGAACGCGGCCAAGAGCTTGCCGACGTCGCTCTCCTGGCTGCCCAGCTCGCGCTGCAGCTTGGCGCGGAAGTCCGCCATCTTCTGCTCGTCGAGCTGCAACAGGATCTCGCGCACCTGGGCGATGTTCTCGTGCACCATCCGCTTGAGATCCGGATCGGTGGCGATCTTCTCCCCCTGCTGGTCGATCCCCTCCTTGATCTTGTCCAGCCGCCGCGCCGCCTTGAGCTTGACCTGATCCTCGTAGACGTTCTTGGCGAACAGGAAGCCGCGCTTGCCCGGCGGGACCATCGTCCCGTCGACGATCTTCATGCGGTCGAAGGCCTTCTGGAACGCCTGGAAGTCCGTGCCGACGTAGTTGAGGAACAACAGATCGGCGTCGGCCGCCTGGGTGGAGATCTTGTTCTCCAGGAACTCGAGCGCGTTGAAGGGGTCCTTGTCGAAGTCGCGCCAGAAGTCGTCCGAGGCGGCGCGGGTGAGGGCGGCCGTGTCGGCCGGATCGATCGCCTTCTCGTCGAGCACCGCCTTGGCGTTCTTCTGATCGCCCTGCAGCACCGAGACGATCTGGCGGACGTGCCCCTTCTCGCCCTCGACGGCCGCGTGGGCCTTGGCCCGTTCGGCGTCGGTGGTGGCGGCCTTCTCGGCCTTGACCGCGTTGCGCAGCTTCTCGAGCGCCAGATCGATGGTGTTGCCGGAGGTGACCAGCGCGCCGCTGATCCCCATCGGGACCACCGACTTGACGTTCGGCACCTTGAGCAAGGAGGCGCGCACCTTCGAGAAATCGTCGAGCTGCGCGAGGTCGGGGTCGCCCATCATCATGCGCCCCATCACCTCCAGCTTGTCCTTGCTGTTGGCGTTGTAGACCTGGATGTGGCCGGCGACGCTGCCGATCACGCTGCGGCTCATCGCGGCCACGACGCTGTCGAGCAGCGAATTCCCGGCCACGACCAGCAGGCCGCCGAAGAAGATGATCCCGCCGACGATGATCGTCTTGAGGCGGCTCGCGAACAGATTGCGGAAGGCCATCTGCGCGACCACCATCAGGGTGGCGAACCAGGCCCTCACACCTGCGCTCCGTGCGGCTGCGAGGCCGCGGTGGCGGGGGAGACACGGTCGACGAGCTTGCCGTCGGCCAGCCGCACGATGGCGTTGGCGTGCGCCATCACCTGCTGGTCGTGCGTCGAGAAGATGAAGGTCGTCTTCTCGGTCCGATTGAGCTCCTTCATGAGATCGAGGATGTTCTGCCCGGTCACCGAGTCGAGGTTGGCGGTCGGCTCGTCGGCCAGCACCAGCTGCGGTCGGGTCACCAGGGCGCGGGCGATGGCCACCCGCTGGCGCTGCCCGCCGGACAGCTCGCTCGGCCGGTGGTTGGTGTATTCGCGGATCCCGACCTTCTCGAGCAGGCCGAGCACGCGCGCCTGGCGCTCGGTCCCGGTGAGCTGGCGCTGGAGCAGCAGAGGCAGCTCGATGTTCTGGAACACCGTGAGCACCGAGACCAAGTTGAAGCTCTGAAAAATGAAGCCGATCGTGCGCAGTCTGAGATCGGTTAGCTCCCGCTCGGACAGCTGCCGCGTGTCCTTCCCGGCCACCTCCACCACGCCGGACGTGGGCGTGTCCACGCAGCCGATCAGGTTGAGCAGCGTCGTCTTGCCGCTCCCCGACGGGCCGGCGATGGAGATGAAGTCGCCCGCCACGACGTCGAGCGTGACGCCCCGGAGCGCCGGCACGACCACGTTGCCGAGCGTGTAGTTCTTGACCGCATCACGAACCGAAACGATGGCCTTCATGACGTCCTTTCCAGCTGTCCCGTCGGGTTGACTACCTCGGACAGGGCTCCGTCGACACCGCGGCAATAATCGACGACCCCCGCCCTGTCAAGGCGCAAAGCTGTTTCAATCCGACGGCGATCGTTTACATTTGCGCTCGCGTTGAGGGCCGACGGGCGTCGCCCGGCGGACCCCGTCGCGGGAGGGTTTGGGAACCCTCCCAGGGTTCTCAATTCGATCGTCACCCTGACGCCAGGAGAGACCACATGAACAAGGTTTTGTTCCCTCTCGCCACCGGAATTCTGCTCGTTTCGGCTGTTTCCTCGATCGCGGCGGCCGCCGACAAACCAGCCCCGACCGCCGCGGCCCCGGCGCCCGGCGCGGCCAAACCCGCGGCGGCCCCGACCGCCGCGCCCGCTGGCGCCACCGTGGCGACCTGGTGGGGTCATGCCGCCTGGATCATCACCACGCCGGGCGGGGCGACCATCGCCATCGATCCCTGGCTCGATAACCCGATGGCGCCGAAGATTGATCATCCGAAGACCCTGGACGCCATTCTGGTCACGCATGGCCACTTCGACCACGTCGGCAACGCGGCCGACCTGGCCAAGAAGACGGGCGCCAAGCTGATCACGTCGTACGAGCTCGCCAGCCTCATCGGCGCGCCGAACGCCGAGGGGATGAACATCGGCGGCACCACCAGCATCAAGGACGCGACCATTCACCTCGTCGAGGCGGTGCACTCGGGCGGCTTCGGCCAGGACAAGGCCGGCCCCAAGTACAGCGGCCCGGCGATGGGCTTCGTCATCGAGATCGCCAAGGGGCCGACCCTCTACCACGCGGGCGACACCGACGTGTTCCCCGGGATGTCGCTCATCGCCGAGCGCTACCACCCGACGATCGCCATGCTTCCCATCGGCGGACACTTCACGATGGACCCCACGGGCGCGGCGCTGGCCGCCAAGCTGCTCAAGGTCAAGACCGTCATCCCGATGCACTACGGGACCTTCCCCGCGCTGGCGGGGACGCCCGCAGAGCTGCGGGACGCGCTCAAGAAGGCCAAGAGCAGCGCCAAGGTCGACGAGTTCAAGCCCGGCGATTCGCAGACGCTGAAGTAGATCCCGACGCGCCTGGGTCTCGGGCGCTCTGCGGTCGAGGGTCCGCGCGCGGTCGGCGATGCCCGCCGCGCGCACCTCTCCCCTCCCCTGTTTCACCTGGTCCCCCATTTGATCCACCGCGATTATTCAAACTTGACTATGTTGGGTCAAGAAGTTTTCGGGCGCCGGCGGCGGCCCGCTCCCGGCCGCGCCACCGCGGTCCCTTTTCCCACTTCATAGACCCCGCGCCCGAGCCGGCCGATCAGCGTGCGGGCCCACGGGATCTCGGCGGCCAGGATGGCG
The DNA here is from genome assembly GCA_036500205.1 of Polyangia bacterium. Lineage (GTDB taxonomy): Bacteria > Myxococcota_A > Polyangia > Fen-1088 > Fen-1088 > DASYCK01. The sequence continues at coordinate 4,128 of DASYCK010000066.1, forward strand.
TGCATGCGATCGTAGAGCTCCTTGACGTGCTCGGGCGTCTCCGGGGGGACGATCTCCTTGCGCGAGAACTCCAGGTGCTTGAGCGCTCCCTCGAGCGCCGTGACCCGATGCTCGAGCGCCGCCGTCAATTCCTCGGCCGAGAGGCTGGGCAGGAAGCACAGCGCCGGCATCAGATCGTCGAGCGGCGGCGTCACCTTCCACCAGGTCGTCCGCAAGAGAGCCTGGTACTCCTTCTCACCGTCCGCGGTCAGGCTGTACTGCGTCCGCTCGGGGCGGCCACCGATCTGGCCGGTGCCGACCACCTTGAGGAACTTCTCCTTCGTCAGCGTCTTGAGCGCGTTGTAGATGGACCCGGGCGCCACGTTGGCCCACTGGTCGACCCGCCAGGAGAGCAGCTCGCGCCGCACGTCGTAGCCGTGCACCGGCTGGAAGATGCGCACCGCGCCCAGAACGAGGAGCCGCGTCGACGACATCGTGACGTCAGCGGCGGCGCCGGTCCGGCTCGGCCGGCGTCAGCTTGACCTCGACGACCAGATCGCTTGCCAGCCGCTCCAGCTCGCTCCGCAGCTTGGCCAGGTCGCTGCCCGGGGCGACGCGCACGTGGGCGCGCGCCTCGAACAGCATCTCCGCGGACATCGGCGCGCTGACCCGGTTGGTGGTCAGCTCCTCGACGTTGACGCCGTTCCCAGCCAGAAGCTGCGAGATCTCCCGGACGATCCCCGGACGATCGAGACCCACCAGCTCCAGGTCCATGCTCTGATCGATGGGCGCCGACTCGGCGCGCGCCGCCGCCTCGACGGTCACCTTGAGGCCGCGCCCCTCGAGGGCCGCCAGCGCTGCCGTCGCCGCCGCCACACGCTCGACCGGCACCTCCGCCCGCAGGATCCCCGCGAACTTGCCGGCCAGATGGCTCATGCGGCTCTCCAGCCAGTTGCCGCCGTTCGCGGCGATCACCCCGGCCACCAGCTCGACGAGCCCCGGCCGGTCCGGCCCCAAAAGCGTGAGCACCAGATCCGTCATGCGCCGGAGAATACTCGCCAAGATGGGAACCCTCAAAGGGTTCCCCAACCCTCCCGCGACGGACTTCGCCGGGCAAAGCCCGGCTCCGTCCACGCGATCGGGCTCGACTACGGCGTGGCGCTGGCGTTGGGCGCGCCGCCACGCACGCGCCCGAGCCGATCGAGCCGGCGCCGGGGCGCGGAGACGGCGCTGCGCGCGGCGCAGACCGCATCGACCAGATGCCGCCCGCACGTGCCCGCGCGGGTCTCGCTCCGCTTGCCGGGCCAGGTGGCCTCGATGCTCTTCGCGCGGCAGTCGGCGACCGCCGTGTAGATCGTATCGTCGTTGTTCGGCACGACGCCGCCCGTCGGCGCCCAGCGGAACAGCGTCGCGCCACCCAGCTCGCGCAGCGACTTGCGGTCGAACACCAGCCGGTCGCCCGCCTCGCGCTCGCAGGCGACGTCCCAGTCGCCCGGCGCCGCCGCCTCGGTCCCGGCCACGCTCATCAGCGCGCCACGCGAGGGACCAAACGTCCCGATCGGCGGCCCGGCGGTGACCATCGCGTCGCCGTCACCCGCGGGGGCGCCCGCCGTCGCCGCGCCGGCCTCTTCTGCCTCGCGCGCCTGTTGCATCTCACGCCGCCACCCGAAATCGTCGAACCCGTGTCCCTTGTCTCGAACCACCGCCCCGACCAACATCATCAACCCCGTCACCACGCTTCTCATAGCTTCCTGTCGTCCTTTCGTTTGCCCTCGGCCTTCGCCTCGGCTCCGTCTTCAGTTGTCAGTCTTCTCGTCGAACCGAACATCGGCTCGAGCGGCGGAATGTTGAGCTGCGAAAGACCGCCGCGCAACCTTTCGCGCCAATGTTTACCGTCGCTTCACAACGGCGAAACCTGAGCGTCTTTCCAGCGCCTTTCCTTTCGAAAAAATGAGCGGCGCGGCGATTTTTCGTGGCCGCACCGTGTCGAGCGCGGGCTCTCGTCATACTCTTGACGCGTGCGCGCTCACGAAGGCGACCTGTGCGCGGAGGTAGTCGACCGCGGCGCCACCTGCGCGAGGCGAGGCCGCGCGCCCGCGGTGGCGGGCGCAGGGCCGTTTGATGCCGCGCTTGGGTTGGGGCTAAACTCCGCGGCATGAGCGCGGACGGTGCGGGCGGCGGGGAGATGCAGTTCGACAAGGTCGATCTGGTCGCGCCCGCCGAAGCGCGGAGCTGCCGGATCTGCAAGCTCCCGATCGCGGCCGAGTACTTTCAGATCGGCCAGGCGATCATCTGCAGCCGCTGCGCGACGACGTTGTCGGGCTCCCAGGAGGGACGCGGGATGTTCCTGCGCGCGCTGCTCTTCGGCGCCGGGGCGGCGCTCCTGGGGACCATCGCCTGGTTCGCGATCATCAAGGCGACCGGCCACGAGTTCGGCCTGCTGGCGATCGGCGTCGGCCTGTTCGTGGGCGTGGCGGTCAAGCGTGGAGGTCGCGGCCTCGGCGGCTGGCGCTATCAGGCGCTGGCCATGATCCTCACCTACGTGTCGATCACCGGCGCCTACGTCCCGCTGGTTCTAAAGGGGATCGCCGAGGCGAGCGCGGAGTCGGCGACGATGGTCAAACCGTCCCTGGCTGCCAAGGACGACGCGGCAGCGACCGCGGCCCAGGCCGCCGCGGAGAAGGCGCCCGAGGAGAAGTCGGGGGCCGGCTCGATGCTGCTGGCGGTGGGCCTCATCCTGGGGCTGGCGTTCGCGGCGCCGTTCATGGGCGGCGCCAGCAACATCATGGGGATCATCATCCTCGGCATCGGGCTCTACGAGGCGTGGAAGATCAACCGGCGCATCCCGCTCTCGGGGCCCTTCCGGTTCGGCCCGGCGGGCAAGCCGATCATCGCGACACCCGCGGGCGCGCCACCGCCCGCCCTGATGCCGTGACCACCACCGGCGCAGCGATCTCTCCGCGCGTCTGTGCGGAGTGCGGCAGCCAGATCGCGGCGGCGCTGCTCGCCTGCCCCAATTGCGGGCGCCTGGTCCACGCCGCCGAGCTCAAGCAGCTGGCGGCCGACGCCGAGGCCGCCGAGCGCGGCCAGGAGACGACGCGCGCGCTCGCGAGCTGGCGGCTGATGCTGGACCTCCTGCCCATCCAATCGACGCAGCACGCGCGCGTGCTGGCCAAGGTGCAGGCGCTGAGCGGCACCGTCACGGCCGGTCGGACCGGCCCCTCCCCCGCCCGTCCCAAACCGGCCGGCTCCGGCAAATCGAAGGCCGCGGCCGGCCTCGGGACGATCGGCGTGCTGCTGGCCAAGTTCAAGTGGGGGGTGCTGCTGCTCCTCACCAAGGGGAAGGCGCTGCTGATCGGCCTCACGCAGGCGAAGACGTTTCTCTCGATGGCGATCGCCATCGGCGTCTACACCTCGTTCTTCGGTTGGAAGTTCGCGCTGGGCCTGATCCTGTCGATCTACGTCCACGAGATGGGGCACGTCGTGGCGTTGCGCCGGTACGGAATCCCCGCCAGCGCGCCGATGTTCATCCCCGGCTTCGGCGCGCTGGTGCGCCTCAAGCAGAACCCGGCCACCGTCGGCGAGGACGCGCGCACGGGGCTGGCGGGGCCGATCTGGGGGACCGCCGCCGCGCTGGTGGCGCTGGCGCTCGGGGCTCTCCTCCACAACCAGCTGCTGTTCGCCATCGCGCGGCTCGGGGCCTGGATCAACCTCTTCAACCTGCTTCCGGTCTGGCAGCTGGACGGCGGCCGCGGGTTCGCGGCGCTGTCGCGCGGCCAGCGGGGCGTCGTCGCGGGCGTGCTCTGGGTGCTGGCCTTGTCGCACGTCGACGGGCTCCTCTTCATCCTGGCCATCGCCGCCAGCTTCCGCGCGGCCGGCAAGAGCGCCCCGCCCCTCGGCGACCGCCCCGTGCTGGCGACCTTCCTGGGGCTGGTGATCGGGCTGACGGTGCTGATGGTCGTGGCGGGCGCGGGCGTCGGCCACCTCCCCTTGCGGCCCTACGCCCCGCAGGCGACCTAGTGACCCCGGCCGCGCCCTTGAAAGTCCTGTCTCCCCTGACGTAACCTCGGTGGGTGCGCGGGGCCGGTAATCGGGACGGAGGGCTGAGCGATGTCTAGCTACGCACCGCTGACCAGGAAGCCGTCGACTCCGAAGCCGTCTGCTAGCGTTGCGCCCCACAAGCCCCGCGAAGGGTTGCCGCCAGCACTCTCTCCCGCACGCTCGGTTGCGCCGCCGCCTGTACAGCGCGCGCTGACCGGCCCGGGCCGGCCTCTCGAGCGCTCAGAGATCGAGGCGCTCACTCGTTCGGGCTTCGCTCTGTCTCGGGCAACGGCGCAGACGGGAAGTCATCGCGGCACGGCCGAGCGAGGATTGCTCATCGGGGGACGCGACGAGGCTGCCGAACGCGAAGCACGTGCGATCACGGCAAGTCCAGGTGTGGCGGGCAGAGGCCTGGAAACCGACCTCACCGGCGTTCGTCTACACACCGGGCACGAGGCCGCAGCAGCAGCCGCCTCGATTGGAGCGCACGCGTTCACGTTCGGCCGGGACGTCTTCTTCGGCGGGGGCCGATATGCGCCTGGATCGTCGGATGGACGTTCGCTGCTCGCGCACGAGCTCGTGCACGTCGCCCAGAACGCGCGATCCACGGACGGGGAACGTGTCATCCGTCGTTACGATTCGTTCGAGCACTTCAAGGTCGCCGACCAAGCGCCGGGCTCCGAGCATCACCTCATCCAGAGCATGTCGCTCACGTCCGGCGAGATCAACGCCCTCGCCGACTTCTACGAGACACCGACCGATCTGATGGCGGCCAGTCCGACGGAGCTCAAAGCGCTGCTGGATCTCATTCACAAGCAGGCAACGGATCCACTGTCGGTCAAGGAATCGGACTGGGACAAGGCGACCAACAACCGCTACACAGCGCTCAATCTGAAAAACAGCAAACACTTTTCGGCGCAAGACCCGGCGCTGATTCCCCCGACGCCCGGAGCTCCCACCCCTGGTGAGACCAACGTCGCGACATGGATCGGCTATCACAAGCAGGCGCTCGCGATGGCCCAGCAATCGGTCCTTCCCGGCGCGTCCAACCCCGCCAAGCTGGCGGCGAACGCCAAGGTCATCAATGCGTTTGGCGAGCATTTTTTGACCGACACCTTCAGCGCGGGACACCTCGTCAACAAAGACGACATGGTGGCAGCCCTCCGGAAAAACCTGAAGGCGCTCAACAAGAAGCAGCTCGAAAGGGTGTTCAAGGCGGTCGCCGGCCAGGTGTGGGGGGCGCAGTCGGGGGTAATCCGTCGGTATCAGGGTTTCAAGCACGTCCCCGTCCTGGGCGACTGGTGGGACCTCGACTCGGCCGATCGATTTCAGGCCGTGCTCGAAGGGATCTACCAGGAGCGGCCGGATGCGGTCGAAAGCGCGGTGGTGAAGGCGGTCCATGATTCCCTCAACACGCACCCGAGCGGAGCTGACGTCGGCGTTCCCGTCGAGAACGACATCGAGAGCTGGGTGCTGAGCGGCGACAGGACCCTCGAGAAAAGCGCCAAAACGCAGTTCTACATCAAGGCGGCACTGGCTCAGTCGCGGGCCAACCTGGCCGATGCGTTCAAGCCCCATTCGGTCAATCCGGACGCGGATGTCAAGCAGGTCCTGAAGTTCGTGCCGCGGCCGACCAGCGCCTCGAAGCCCCTGATCCACGACACCGTCGCAGAGGCCATCGATCCCAATCGAGGCCTCTCCGGCTCGATCGCCACGGTCATTTCGGGCAACCTTCAGTCGCTGTTGGATACGCTCGTCGACCTGAAGAAGTTGCGTCCCAAACCACCTTGATGCGTTTCGTGGCGAGAATTCACCGCTATGTTGCAGTTGCCGTTCTGGGGATCGTGGCCTGCCGAACTTCAGGCCCACCAAGCTCGACGCCGGAACCCGATCGGAAACCTACTGCCGTGACGCCGCGATTCTCGTTTAAGAAGGGCTCGTTCGAGGTCCGGGAGTATTACCAGGGGACGGGCCTCGGGCATAGTGCGCGCGTTTGGTGCGAGGTCGAGATCAATGGGCAACGCTATCGACCGTTCGATCGCGACTTCTATGGGTGCTCGTTGAGCCCGGCCCCTGTACCGTCCGCTGCCACCTTGGCCGTCGAAGGCGGTCCGGACGGGGGGCTCTATCTTCTCCGCGTGGTCGACGGCAAGGCAGTCATCCAAAAGATGGGCGGTGACTGGTCATTCAATGGCTTCTGGACGGCCGACGGGCAG
>DASYCK010000067.1:0-14289 GCA_036500205.1 Polyangia bacterium
ACCGCAATAGCCGACGCACATCCGGCATTCGTGGCACACCTGGAACAGGCGCCGCGCCTCCGCCTCGAGGTCGTGCGCGTTCCAGTAGCGAGCATCATCCGGGCTGGAGGCCGGAGGAACCGCGGGACGTCTGGGGATGACGGACATGATTTACCCACGCGGGCCGAAGACCGAACCGGCCCGCGCTGGAGACGGCTCTCAGTCCAGACTCTGGGCGGCCTTCGCGAACCGGCCGGCGTGCGACTTCTCCGCCTTCGCCAGCGTCTCGAACCACTCGGCGATGTCCTCGAAGCCCTCTTCGCGGGCCACCTTCGAGAACCCCGGGTACATGGTCTCGTACTCGTGCGTCTCGCCGGCCGTGGCGGCCTTCAAATTCTTCAGGGTGTTCCCGATGGGGAGCCCCGTCGCCGGATCACCGACCTGCTTCAGGTAGTCGAGGTGTCCGTGCGCGTGCCCGGTCTCGCCGTCGGCGGTGTCCTTGAACAGGCCGGCCACCTCGGGGTAGCCCTCGACGTCGGCCACCTTGGCGAAGTACAGGTAGCGGCGGTTGGCCTGCGATTCGCCCGCGAAGGCGTCCTTCAGGTTCTGGTGGGTCTTGGTTCCGTTCAGGCTCTTGGTGCTCATGATCGATGTTCCTTTCTCTTGGCTGGGGGGCGACGGGACGGCTTTTCGTCGTCGTCGCCCTTCTGTTTAGGACCGGAAGCCGGCAGCAGCTGCCCGGCGCAATCGACGCAGAGACCGCGAAAGATCTGCTCCACCACGCGCAGCTCGAATCCCGGCGCGGCCTTCGCCAACGTCTGGCGGGCCGGCAGCGCGGCGCGGGTCGGCGTCGACTCAGGGACGTCCCGGACGGCGCCGCAGCGATCGCACACCGAGTGATCGTGCGGGTGCATGTTCGGATCGAAGCGCGCCGAGCCGGGCGCCAGCGACAGCGACGTGCCCAGGCCGGCCGCGCACAGCGCCGTCAAGGTGTTGTAAACGGTCGCGAACGACATGGTGGGCAGGTCCGGGCGCAGGCGATCGAACAGCTCCTGCGCCGAGGGGTGCGACTCGTCGCCGGCCACCTCGCGAACGATGGCCATGCGCTGCGGGGTCATCTTCAGCCCGGCGGCCCTGACCCGGGCCAGCAGGTGGTCGACGTCGATGGTCACCCTCCGTCTAACCGCCGCGCGTCCTTGCATTGGAATCTATTCTTATTAAGAAAAATTCTAAATTGCAAGGTTTTCTCCCGTGCCGCCGGCCGAGCCTGTTCGCTACTTCGGGGCGGCCAACGCCGTCTCGATGGCCGCCGTGAGCTCGGAGGCTGACGGCTCCACCTTGCTGGGGAATGCCTTGATCAGCTTTCCGTCGCGGCCCACCAGGTACTTGTGAAAGTTCCACTTGGGCTCGCCGCCGTCCTTGGCCAGCAGCGCGAACACGGGAGACTGTCCCTCCCCTTTCGTCTTCACCTTCTCGAACAGCGGAAACTTCACGTGGAAGCGGGTCGAGCAAAACGTGGCGATCTCCGTGGCCGTTCCTGGTTCCTGGGCACCGAAGTCATTGGAAGGGAAGCCCAGCACCACGAAGCCCTTGCCCTCGTACGTCTCGTACAGTTTCTCGAGCCCGTCGTACTGGGGCGTGAAGCCGCACGCCGAGGCCGTGTTCACCACCAGCGCCACATGGCCCCGATAGTCGGCGAGGTCTTGCGGGGTGCCGTCGAGCCGTTTCACCGACAGATCGTAGAGAGAAGACATGGGGCGCTCCTTGGAAGTCGCGGTGGTCGGCCGGCCGGCGACCGCAGCCGCGAGAATGAAGAACGTGGCCGGCGCTCGAACTCGTCGAACGAGCACATGTCGTACGTCGTGCACCCCGATCTGATGCCGGATCGCAGCCCGTGTCTCGCCGATCGAGCGCAAGGCTAATCTTTTTTGTCGGTACGCCGATGCGTATCTGGTTCGGTTCGCACATTTCAGGACAGGTGTGCGAAAAAACTCAGATTTGACGTGCAGCATTTCTCGATGTTGGCGTGTTGACCGTTACATAATCGTTCACGCTTGCTAGAATGTCTTCTCCTGTTTCTCCACTGGCCCCCCTCTGGGAGACGCGATGAGCCGGTCGTTCGTCCTTCATGCCTCGTTGACTTTCCTGATCGCAGCCGTCGGATTTTATGGCTGCGAGAGCCCTGAATCGTTTCATCTGTCGGGAGACGGCAGTCTGCTGACGACCGGCTCCGGCGGAGACGAGCCGATCGGAACCGGCGGCGCCATCGGCCCGGGCACCGGCGGCACGCTCGTCGTCTCGTCAGGCGGCACGTCGAGCGGCGGCGCCATCGGGGCGGGCGGAATCGTGGGCACGGGCGGTCGCGCCGCGGGTGGCGCCGGAGCGACGACCGCAAGCGGCGGAGCGGCCGTGGGTGGTCGCGCCGCGGGCGGCACCGTCGGCTCGGGTGGCCGCGCCGCGGGCGGTACTGTCGGCTCGGGCGGGCGCGCCGCGGGCGGTACTGTCGGCACCGGCGGTCGCGCCTTGGGCGGCGCCGTCGGCTCGGGCGGCGCCAGCACCGGTGGTGCGGCAGGCGGCGCCCCCGGCACGGGCGGGCGCGGCGGCTCCACCGCCATGGGCGGATCCACGGGGAACGGCGGCGCGATCGGAGGAACGGGACCCTGCGCGGGACTCTGCGCCCCGGCGACCGACGTCATGTTCTCTTCCGGTACGACCTACTCCAGCGCGAGCGGCGGGCTGGGGACCGGCGTGATCTGCTACGAGATCGCCACCACCCTCACCATTGCCGGCGGCGGATGCAGCAACTGCGTCGTCAGCGGCGTCACCCCCACCCGGACCATGAAGATCAACGGTACGACCGTCGCCAACACCAACCAGTGGGCGACACCCCTGCCGGCCAAGGTGAACGGCGGCTACTGCTTCCAGATCACCGCCGGCAACCCGAACTACACCGCGTTCTATACGTTCTAGACGCGCGTGCTGACGGGTGGGGGATGGTACCTCCCCGCGCTCTCAGTCTGGTAGCCCCGGGATACCCAGGGTGACGGACTGGATCGCGGAGCGGGAGGCCGTGTACATGGTCTTGCGATCGGCGCCACCGAACGTGCAGTTCGACGTGTCGCCGGTCATCACGGTGCCGATGTACTGGGCGGTCGGGGAATAGACCTCGATCCCGCCCGAGGTGGCGGCGTAGAGGTTCCCCGCGCAGTCGGTGCACATCCCGTCGACGGTGTCCTTCATCGCGGTGACGAAGAGCTTATCGGTGTCAGTCATCACCGTGCCGTCCGCCGCCAGGGTCATGGTGTGGATCTGCTTGTTCCCCACGTCGCCCACGATGAGCGTGTTCTCGTCGAGGGACAGCTCGATGCCGTTGGGGCGGTTCACCTGCTTCATGGGCCCCGTCAGCTTGCCGGCCTTCGAGTACCAGTAGAAGCCGGTGTCGGGATCGGTGAAGTAGATGTTGCCGTCGCTGCGCACGATGACATCGTTCGGCTTGAAGTTTCCCGCCGGAACCACCACGGTGACCGAGCCGGGGCTGGCGGGATCGAGCCGGTAGATTCGCTTCATCTCCTGGTCGGTGACGATCAGCTTGTCGTCACCGTCGATCGCCATCCCGTTGCTGCCGCTCATCTCCTTCAAGACCTGCGGCGACATGCCGGGCAGCAACTTCCAGATGCGCTCGGGCGAGACGTTGTCCGAGAAGAACAAGGTCCCCAGGCTGCCGATCCAGACCGGCCCCTCCACGAACGCGAAGTAGTTCGGCGTGGTGGTGTTGTCGGGTTTGATCATGGTGATCGCCCCCATGCCGGCCAGCGGGCTCGCGGGGTAGGTGGCGTTTGGATCGCAGATGAACTTCGCCGAGGCGCCGCCGTGCAACGCCATCGTGGCGCCCCCCGCCCCACCGGTCCCGGCGCTGCCGCCGCCTTTGCCCCCACCGCCCCCCACGCCACCTCCGCTCGACGAACCTCCCGTCGACGGCGCGCCGCCGGTGCCGCTGCCGCCGCTGCTGGTGCTTCCGCCGCTGCTGCTCGCGCCGCCGCTGCCCGAGCCACCGCTGCCCGAGCCACCGCTCGCGCTGCTTCCCCCGCTCGAGGAACCGCCGCTCGCGCTCCCACCGCTACCCACGGCCTTCCCGCCGCTGCCCGAACCGCCGCTGCCCGAGCCACCGCTCGCGCTCGCGCCGCCGCTCGCGGAGCCGCCGCTGCCGCCCCCCTTCGCGCCGCCCGCGCCTCCGCAGGCGGCGACGAATCCGGACAGCAGCAGCGACGCGGCGAAACGAGAGCGCTGGGCGTTCGTCATCGAGCGTTGGTCCTTTCGCCGGCTACCACTTCGCGTTCTTGGCCTGCTCGAGCGCGCGCTCCTGCCAGAAGTCGCCGGCCTTCGGCCCGCCACTGCAGGTGCCGTCCGATTCGCCCGGCTTCTTGATCCAGAGGAAGGCGTCGCACAACGGCTCCTTCGTGTCGGTGGTGGGGGGCGAGCCCAGCGCGCGCCCCTCCGGGTTGCACCAGGCGGCCTCGCTGTCGCCCTCCACCTTGGGCGCGCCGTTGCCGTTGCGACTGGTGTCGATGACGAAGTGCTTGCCGCCCAGCGCCGCCGACAGCTGCTTGCCGTACGCCATCACGTCGGCCGTGGCCTTGTAGTTCGACACGTTCAACGAGAAGCCGTCCGCCTCGTCGATACCTGCCGCCTTCAGCCGCGCCGCCATCTCGGGGACGGGGATCCAGCCCGGATGGCCGGCGTCCATGTAGACCCAGGTGTTCGCCCACGACTCGAACGTGTGGACGGCGAACTTCACCAGCTCGATGCGCTCCTTCTGATCGGCGTCCGACAGGCACTTCTTCATCAGCGGCAAGCCGTCTGGCTCGAGGATGACCGCCGCGTGGCGATCGCCGATGCCGCGCGCGAAGCCGGTGATCCACTCCTTGTACTGATCGCCCTTGGTGGCTCCGCCCGCCGAGTACTGATCACAGTCCCGCTTGGGGATGTTGTACGCCACGAAGTACGGGAACGTGCCGTTCTTCTCCAGCAGGGTCACCCGCTTGCTGACCCAGTTCTCGACGTAGGGGGTCCAGTCCCCCACCCAGTCGGCGCCGCCGAACCGGGCGATCTTGTCCAGCAGCTCGGACGTCTCCGGGTCGGTCTTCTTCGTCCGTAGCGACCGCAGGTGCGCCTGACCGTACGGGTCGACCCACCACTTGGCCCCCACGAACGGGTTTTCGCCCGCCTTGTGATGCGGCTGGGTCGACTTCAGGGGGGCCGTCGCCGCTGTCGACGCCGAAGCCGTCGCCTCACCCGCCGGCTTCTGTGCCGAGCCACACGAAATCAAGGACAAGGAAACGGCCGTGGCCATGGCGAGCGAAGCGCCTGCAGAACCGCGATGCATCAGGATCCTCCGTTGGGTGTGGGACTGTGTGAAAAGGGGTCGAAATCGGGGATTCAACCCATAACATACCGGCCCCCCTTCGACGAAAGGCGGTCCCGGCGGTCCACACCGGTTCTCGATTGCTCTTCGCCCCCCGTTATAGTGTGGCCTACCTTTACAGAGTCCCACGGCGTCCCAGGAGGATCAGGTATCGTGAAGCACCGCAGATCAATCATTGCCACTCGCACTACCACTCGCATTGCAACGTCCCATTCTCGTTCTTCCCTCGCCCGACGCTCGTCGGCATTCCTGGGGCTGACCGCCGGGCTGGTCTTCGCAGCCGGCGGCTGCGCCAAGGTCAGCCAGACCGGCGGGGGAGCGTCGGGGGGGATCACCGGGCTGGGGGCCCAACCGGGGACCGGCAGCGGCGGCTCGGGCGGCCTCAGCGGTCTGGACGCCGCCTCCCCGCCCGATCAGGTTGCGGAGAAGTTCACCGTCGACATGAAGGCCTGCACCGACGTCAGCTACATGTTCACGCCGATGATTCCCACCGTCACGTTGCTCGTCGATCGGTCGGGCAGCATGTTTCACTGCCTCACCGGCAACACCGGTGACGCGGTCTGCGCGGACATGGCCAACACCTCCTGGTCCAACCTGAAGATGGCGATCGAGTCGGTGATCACGCAGCTCGACTCCCAGGTCCGTTTCGGCTTCTCCACGGTCTGGGGGACCAACCCCATGGGCGGCGGCATGTGTCCCTCGCTGCAAGGCAAGACCACGGACGCCGTCGCGCCCGCGCTGAACAACGCCGCCACCATCACCACGCTGTACGACGGCCTGGTCTTCCCGCCCAACAGCACGCAGATGGGCATGAAGTTCGAGTCCCCCGCCAGCGAGTCGATCGCCGTCGCGGCGAAGGCCCTGGAAGCCGACACCACGCCAGGCAGCAAGTACATCATCTTCCTGACCGACGGACAGCCGGACTACTGCGACGACTCCAACTCGTTGTGCGCCCCGGACTCGGTCGTCTACCAGCTACAGACGGCGGCCACGGCCGGCATCAAGACCATCGTTTTCGGCGTCCAGACGTCCCTCTTCGACCTGGCGCCCGGCGTGCTGCAGGCGTTCGCGAACGCCGGCGCCGGCGAGCCGACGATCGCGCCGGTCAAGACGGGGGGAAGCGCGACCGACTTCTACGACCAGTGCAACAGCATCACCGGCTGGATGAGCGATCTCACCGCCTCCGGCAAGCCCAACGCCCGCGGCACCACCCTCGGCACGTACGCGACGACGATGGGACCCACGATGCCTTACCAGCCGAGCGCGTCGAACCTGAGCCAGCTGGTGACCCAGCTCAGCGCCGCGATCAGCGGGGTCAAGAGCTGCACCTTCGACCTCGGCAACATCAACGGCATGTCGATCAAGGTCAACCGCGACCTGCTGAACGAAGCCCAGATCACCATCATGGGCAACACGATTCCGCTCGACGACACGAACGGGTGGCGCATGAACACGGACACCCAGCTCGAGCTGACGGGGAGTGCCTGCGACACCTGGCGCGACCCCGCCACCGACACGATCGACTTCAAGTTTCCCTGCGACATCTTCATCGTCGGCTAGTGTTCCGGCCGCTTCTCGCCCGCCGGAACGGGAAACCCCAGGCGGTTCCCGGCCGGCGGAAGCGGGCAGGCCGCGAAGGACGTGAATGAACAGGGGGGATTGAACGCCTTGTTGAAGTCGAGGACCACCTGGCCGTCCACCGGCAGCGGCGCGTACAGGAATCGCCCCGCGCCGTAGGTGGTGGTCCGGTTCGTGACGTCGCCGAACAGCACGAACAGCCGATCGTCCCCCTCGGGCAAGAGCTGCAGCCGAGCGGGGACGCCGTCGACCTCGAACAGGGCCGCCCCCGGGGACAGGTGCAACCGCGGTCGGCCGTCGCTGTCCTCGAGCTCGAAGGCGACCTGGGGAACCTGCGGCTCGAAGCGGGCCACGATGCGCCAGCGCGGATCGATGTCGTAGGCGGGGACGCTGGTGAAGGCTCTTCGGGTGGGGCTGTCGGGATCGCGAACGCGCACCGCGAAGTCGTCGCCGCGCCTGATCAGCTCGACGCGTAGCGAGCCGACGCTCACCTCGTCGGGCTGGGGCTCCGCGTCCGAGCGCAGCGCCAGCGAATCGATGCGCGCCCCGCGCGCGAACGCCTCCACCCCCGGCGCCGCCGTGAAGCGAACCTCGGTCCCCTGCCGCGTGACCGTGCCCAGCAGGTCGGGCACACCAGGAACGTCTAGCCACACGTCGGCGTCCGGCGCCGCGCCGATCCGATAGCTCCCCTCCCCCAACCAGAGCTTGCCGATCAGCGACAGCCAGCCGGTGGGCGCCGTCAGCCTCTTCAGCCGCGCCTCGCGATAGGCGCGCACCTCCGCGAACAGGTCGTCGGACGAAGGTTGTTCCAGCGTCGGTCGTTCCGGCGTCGCCATCCCCGCGATGTTAGCGCGGCCCGCGCGCTAGCCCCGCATGAAGTGGCAGCTGTAGCCGCCCGGATGCTTCACCAGATATTTCTGATGGTAGTCCTCGGCGAGCGTGAACTCCCCCGCCTCGACGATCTGCGTGACCACGGGATGCTTCCACTCTCCCGACGCATCGACGCGCGCCTTCACCTCTTCCGCGGTCTTCTTCTGCTCGGGCGAGGTGACGAAGATGGCGGAGCGGTACTGCGTCCCCCGATCGTTCCCCTGGCGGTCGGGCGTCGTCGGATCGTGCATGTGGAAGAACCACTTCTCGAGCAGGTCGGCGTACGACAGCTGCTTGGGATCGAACGTGATGCGCACCGACTCGGCGTGACCGGTCCGCCCCGTCTTCACCGCCTCGTAGGTGGGGGCCTTCGTGCTGCCGCCCGCGTAGCCGACCTCCGTCTCGAGCACGCCGGGGATCTCGCGCAGGATCTCCTCCATGCCCCAGAAGCAGCCGCCGGCCAGCACCGCCGTCTCGAAGGTGGTGGCGCAGCCGGGGGCCTGGCCCGGCTCCGGACGGACGCACGAGTTGTCGGAGTGCGACGGCGCGGTCGCGCCCCCCGCCGAAGGTTCCGGCTTGGCCTGGGCCTTGGCCGGGGGCGCCGGTGAGAACAGCGCCCGGTAGGCGCCGTAACCCTCCGCCTCCAGCTTGTCGACGGGGATGAAGCGAATGGCCGCCGAGTTGATGCAGTAGCGGAGGTTCGTGGGCGCCGGACCGTCGTCGAAGACGTGGCCCAGATGCGACGAGCCCGCCTGAGAGCGCACCTCCGTCCGCACCATCCCGAACTCGCGATCGCTCTTCTCCGTCACGCGTCCCGCCTCGACGGGGCGGGTGAAGCTGGGCCAGCCGGTCCCGGAGTCGAACTTGTCGGTCGAGCTGAACAGCGGCTCGCCGGTGGCAATGTCGACATAGAGCCCGGGGGCGTGGTTGTCCCAGTACTCGTTCCGAAACGAGGGTTCGGTGCCTGCGTTCTGCGTGACCTGATACTGCATCGGCGTCAACGTGCGACGCAGCTCGGCGTCCGCTGGTTTCTTGTACGTTTTCGTGGACATGGCTGGCCTTTCCGAGAGGGCCCGACGTGACTCCGCGGCCCGACTGCTGTGAAGCGCTGTATAGCCGAAGATCAGCGTGAGGCCACCCGCGAACAGCAGCGGCCCGCGGATGAGCCTGGCCCCGGCGGTCTTCAGTTGTTTCAGCATGATTTTCCTACGGATGAGGTCGCGCTCCGGTTACGCCCGGATTCCCGGCCAATGTCGCTTACGATAGGGCGACATGCGCAACCCCGCCAACCGAATGAGCGACGGAATCTCGTCCGCCCGCTGCGGCGCCTGTCGCCTGGTGCAGCGCGATTGCCTCTGTCACATGGTGCCGCGCATCCCCACCCGCACGCGCGTCGTGCTGGTGATGCACCAGCTCGAGGATCGCAAGACGAGCAACACCGGGCGGCTGGCGCACCGCTGCCTGCCCAACAGCGAGATCGTGATTCGCGGCGATCCCGAGCGGTCCCGGCACGCCCAGGAAACACGGCTGGCCGCCCGCGCCGGGCTCCCCCCGCCGTCGCTCGTCACGCCGCGCCTCCCGGCGCCGGACAACGCGGGGGCGGCCCCGCGCGACTGGACCCTGCACGGCGATCCCGTGCTGCTGTTTCCTCACCCCGATGCCCGCCCGCTGGAGAGCTGGCGCGACCATCCCCGCCCGCTGACGTTGATCGTGCCTGACGGCACGTGGACCCAGGGACAGCGGGTCCGTCACCGGACACCGGGCCTCGCCTCGATTCCCTGCGCGACCATCGCGCGGATCGCGCCGTCGAACTATCGGCTGCGCCGCACCGTCGATCCGGCGCGGCTCGCCACGCTCGAGGCGATCGCGGAAGCGCTGGGGGTGCTGGAGGGGGAAGGCCCCCGCCAGGCGCTGCTCGAGATCTTCGACGTGATGGTCGAGCGGGCGTTGCGGGCGCGCACCGGGGGGACGAAGCGCCCTTAGCCGCGACGACGCGCGCGACGAGGCCCGCGGCGGCTCAGGCGACGTGGATCTCGGGATCGAGCACGCGCGCCAGCACGGCCGCGCGCTCCGTCGGCGATGCCGTCTCCAGCCGGGACACGAACTTCTGCAGCGCCTCGTTGGTGGCGCCGAACTCGACGCCGAAGCCCGCCTGCCCCTGATCGCGAACCACGCGGCCGGTGGCGTTGCAGATCGACCGCGGCAACAGGACGAAGTCCATGGTGATGCGCCCGTCGCGATCGATCCCCGAGTCGACCGTGACGAAACAGCCGCCCTGGGAAATGTCGCGCAGCCGACCGCGAACCGGATCGGACGACCCCGACAGCACGAGGGTCAACGGCAGATCCAGAGGGAGGCGGGTGTACTGACGGCGCTCGACGGCGGACATCGATCCCCTCAGTGTACCGGACAAGCCGACCCTTGCTCAACTCCTTGGCGCGTCGGGTCGGGGGGCTTCCCCGGCGAAGGGACGGCTCCATCGAGACGACGTGGTAGGAACGGCCTGCATGGGCCCCCCCAGCCGACGAGCCCCGGCCGCGCCGCTGCCAGCGGTTTGGACGGCCCAGCTGGCGACGCTGGCCTCGACGGCGCCGGCGGGGGACGCCTGGTTGCACGAGATCAAGCTGGACGGCTACCGGATCGGCTGCCGGATCGATCACGGGGCGGTGCAGCTGATGGGTCGCCGGGGCAGCGCCTGGGGCGACAAGTTCCCCGAGCTACGCGAGGCGGCCCGCAAGCTCCCCGCCACCACCGCGCTGCTCGACGGCGAGGTGGCGGTCGTCGATCCCGAGGGTCACACGCACTTTCAGCTGCTCCAGGAGCTGCTGTCGGGCGGCAGCCGGGCCGGCCTCGTGTACTTCGTGTTCGATCTGTTGCACCTCGACGGCGAGGACCTGACCCGCCGGCCGCTCGAGGAGCGCAAGCAGCGCCTCGACGAGCTGCTTCGCGCGGCTCGCCCCGGCCTGCCGGTGCGCTCGGTCGGTCACATCATCGGCAACGGCGCCGCCGTGTTCGCGCAGGCCTGCCAGCTCGGCCTGGAAGGGATCGTCTCGAAGCGACGGGAGCAGCCGCATCAGCCGGGTCGAGGAATGGGCTGGTTGAAGACGAAGTGCGCGCTCCGCCAGGAGTTCGTCGTGGGGGGCTTCACCCTGCCGAAGGGGACGCGCACCGGGATCGGGGCGCTGTTCTGTGGCCACACCGACGACGCCGGGAACCTGCTCTTCGCTGGCAAGGTGGGGACCGGATTCACCGAACGAACGGCTGTCGACCTGCGGCGCCAGCTCGAGCCACTGGAACAGACGACCTGTCCCTTCACCCCCCTGCCGGATCCGGCGTCCCGGCGCGGCGCGCGCTGGGTGCAGCCGCGGCTCGTGGTCGAGGTGAGGTTCGCGAACTGGACGGGCGACGGGCGCCTCCGCCACGCCTCGTTCGAGGGGGTGCGGACCGACAAGCTCCCGGGCGACGTCCACCGCGAGCAGCCCCACGACCCCGACGAGCCCCCCTAGATTGGACGTGCCCGCCATCGGCAGCCGAGGCAGACTGCACCGATGCGCAACTTCCTGATCCACTGGTTCATCACCGCCATCGCCCTCGGGGTCGCGGCGCGAATCGTCCCCGGCATCCACGTCTCGTCGCTGCTCGTGCTGATCATCTCCGGGCTGGTGCTGGGCGCGGTGAACGCGTTCGTTCGTCCGGTTCTGCTCGTCCTCACCTTGCCCATCACCGTGCTGACGCTGGGCCTCTTCTACTTGATCGTGAACGGCGTGGCATTCGCGCTGGCGGCGGCGCTCGTCCCCGGGTTCACCGCCGCCTCGCTCGGCTCGTCGATCGGGGGCGCGCTGGTCGTGGGGCTGGTGTCGTGGGGGCTGGGCTGGCTGCTCCGCCCCGCCGTCGAATCCTGACGGTCAGATCCCCAGGTGCACGACCACGCTGCCGTACAGGCCGAGCTGCCAGCCAGACGAGTGGTCGCTGACCGAAGAGCCATTGATGAGGCCCGAGCCGCCCAGCAGGTAGTGGTAGCCCCCCTCGGCCTGAACGGCCAGCCCCAGCACCGGGCCGATGAACCGCTCGACGCCGATCCGCCCGTTCACGAGCAGCCCCTTCGCCGAGATCTGATCGGCCGACAGGGGCGCGTGCGCCGGACCGGGCGTCCCGAACCCGAAGCCCGCCGCCAGCCCCGGCCGGAGCACCAGCTTCGCGGGGCGCGAGCGGCCGCTCATGTCGGTTCCGCCCCCCACCAACGGAATCTCGATCGATGGGCCCAGCATGGGGATGTACGACAGCGTCCCCTCGCGCCCGTTCGACCCGACCACCTGGAAGAACCGAAACGAGAGGTCGAGGATCAGCAGACGGAGGCCGACCTCGGCGCCGAACCCTGGGCCGCCCGTGCGCTTGAAGAAGTCGGCGTCGCCGGCGCTGCCCCCGCCGGTCATCCCGCCGACCAGCACGCCGCCGTGGAGATCCACGAACCGGCCATCGGCGCGCGCCACGCGCGGTGCCATCATGGCCAGCAGCGCAGCCGCCACCGTCGCCCCCGCTGCCCGGGTCATCAACCGTCGCCGGACACCGATGCGTTCGTTCATGGAGGGCCTCACGTGGGGTTGCCGAGCAGCGCTTCGACGCGCGTCCGATCGAAGCCGAGCAGCAGCCGACCGCGCACGTCCAGGACCGGAACGCGATCGGTGGGGAGACCCAGCTTCGTCGCCTTCTCACCGAGCTCTCGGGCCGCCGCCGGGTCGGCCTCGATGTCCTTGTCCTCGAACGGGATCTTCCGTTCGGAGAAATATTGGCGCGCGGCCTTGCAGGCGCCGCACCACGACGTGCCGTAGATCGTCACCACCGGCTTCCCCGGCGCCGAGGGGAACTTCGCCGCGTCGGCCGCCGCCTCCGCCGCCGTGGGCGCCGCGTGACCGGAGCGGGGCGAGGAGTCCCCCGGGGGAAGCTGCGCGATCGCCGACGTCTCGAACGCCTCGCGGGGAAGCGGATGGGCCTCGGCCTTCCGTCCCCTCAACAACTCGTTGACATCTACCGTGTAAACGTCGCTGTTTTCACCATTTTTCGTCTGCGCAGGATCGACGACGCGGACCATTTTCCGCGCGGCTTCCGGGATGATCTCCGGCTTGTCCGTGGTGGCGAACGAGCCGCTCGGCTCGACGTACGTGAACAGATAGCGACCATCCTTGAGCACCTGGAGATTGCCCATGGCGGTCCCCGTGGGCGGAGCCGCGGCGGGCGCGGAGCGGCGGCAGGCCGTCCCGGCGATGACGAGGGGGAGCAAGACGAACAGCGCGAGGGAGCCGCGGGGGCGCAGGGGCATGGGTCGAGTCTAACCATCCGTCAGCGGTTCGCCAGAAGCGGACGCGATCCGTGATCGCCGGCGCCCCCGCCGGCCGCGTCGTCAGTTCACCGGGACGAGCGAGGCGCCGTCGCGCTCGCACACCGCTACGTCCAGGCGGTAGCGGCGCGCGCAGGTGGGGCAGATCTTTCGCGCTCCCACCACCCCGATGACGGGGTGGTCGCCGGCCCGGTCGTGCGGCCCCGCGGTCGCGACGGGCATCGGAATCTCGGTGGCCAGCGCCGCGCCGTCGAACGGGCAGAACCGAAACCCAACCGACAGCTGGCAATGGCAGGTCGGACAGACCGGCCCGCCCACCGCCACGGCGTTCTCCTCCTTCGCCGACGAGCTCCGGTCACCCGAACGCTTCTGGCGGAGGATGGGCGCGACGACCGCCGCCACCAGCGCGAGCGACAGCACCGCGACCACCAGAAACAGGATCGCCTCCTCGGCACGCATGCGCCGGCCGACTACTTTCGCTTGCGGTGGGACTCGTTCATGGGGGCCGACTTCGGCATCGTCAGCTTCATGACCGCCTGATCGATCGCCTGCCCGATCGCCGTCTTGATGGCCTCGCGGAACATCATGTTCGCCTCGGCGTCCTGGCGCGCCTCGGGCACGCCCGCCTCCGCGCCCGCGTCGCCCTCGCCGCTGAACGCGATCTTCTCGCCGGGGATCGCCGTCCCCAGCACCGCCAGCCCCACCGACACCGACAGCGTGTTCAGGCGCGACCCGGGAGCCGGCGGCTTGACCTCGCGGTTCACTTTCACGAAGCGAACGATCAGATCGAATCCGTTCAGCTTTTTACTCTTGAGCGCGGCAACGATGGCGTTGCGATCCGTGCCGACGCCCAGGTCCGATTGCCAGGCGGAGCGCGTCGCCAGATCGGCCTTCAAGGCTTCGGCCGCGAACTCCTTCAGCTCGGGATTGACGGGGATATTGGCCTCGACCTTGTGCAGCTCGAAGTAGTACTTCGGCGCGGCGGCCCGGGAGCTCCCCGCGCCCGCCAGCAGCAACGCCCCCGCCAGCAGGCCGGCGACCAACGACAGGCGGCCGAACGTTTGCCGGCCCGTCGAGAAACGATTCACTCTCATGGAGCTGATTG
>DASYCK010000068.1:0-8933 GCA_036500205.1 Polyangia bacterium
GCTGATGGCGTGTCGAATCCACCAGCTCGCGTAGGTCGAGAAGCGGAACCCGCGACGGTAGTCGTACCGCTCCACGGCCTTCATCAAGCCGATGTTGCCCTCTTGAATCAGATCGGGGAGCGGCAGGCGTCCGTGATTGAACCTGCGCGCGATCGAGACGACCAGGCGCAGGTTCGCCTTCACGAACTCGTTCTTGGCTTGCTTCAGGAGGACGGCCTGCGTCGACACCGAGCGGACGTAGTCACGAAAAGCCTTGGTGCTGGTCGAGAACGAGACCTGCCCCTCGTAGGGAAGCCCCTGCAGCACCCGCCCCACGCGCGCGATCTCGCCCACACCCGCATCCAGAAAGATGCGGTCGATGTCGATCGTACGCAGCTTGATGGCGATCTGCGCGATCTCCTTCGAAAACCGCGCCCGTGCCTGGATTGAGGCCTTCGTGCGTGAACGCTCGGCCAGCGAGCGGAACGCCTTGAACTCGGGAAGCTGGTGACCAATCGCCTTTTCGACGGTGTCCGCCATCCAAGAAGCCCCGGGGGCGAAGCCGAGGATCGTCTTCCACAGCTCCGTCTCCTTCGCCTCGATCTGGCGAGCGGTCTCGAATTCCTGCTCGGGACGCAAGACGTCGAGCTCGGCCATGTCGCGGAAATACATGCCAAGAAAGCTCGCGGGCTCATCGTCGGCGCCACGGGCACGCCGGCCGGTCTGAGCTTCGGCCTCTACCTCAGCCTCTTCCGCGTCCTCGTCGGAGGCCACGACCTCGTCGTCACCAGCCGCCACCGGCTCTTCGACGTTCGCGTCCGTACCACCTTCATCGACCACCACGACGTCGAGGGCTTCACCCGCGACCGCCTCGAGCTCGAGCTCCGCATCCGCGGGCAGACCCGTATCGTTGGCTGGCGACAGCCCGGCGACCGGCTCTGAAATGGACGTTCGACCCGAACGAGCCGTTTTACGTTTCACCACGACTCCAATCTTTGTTTTGCGAGTTGCCTTGGCTTTTCTGGCTGTATGGTTCATGACTGTTATCTTCCCGGCGCAGGCTTTTCCCTCACCTCCTAATACGTACCTCGTCAGGTCGTTATTCCGGATGAAGGCAAAAAGCTTTGCGACACTGACTATTGATGCCGGCCACCACCACGAGGTGACGAAGAGATTTTGCCGGCTCCGGACGCCCTTCCCGGTTCCTCACAAGCTAGGAACGCGACCTGCCCTCGTTAAGAGACCGTCCCCAACAAGGGACGGTTGTCCGGCCACAAACGGGAACGGCGCGACGCGTCAGTCGCGGCGGCGTTCGGCCAGCACGATCAGATTTCGCGACGCCGCTCCGAAGAACCGGCCTGGCGTGTAAATGCTTCCCGAAACCTCGGTCACGCGAAAACCCGTTTGTCGAAGCAGTTTTCCGAGCTCGTGGAGGCTGTAAGCCCGCACCGAGATCTCCTGGTCGAGCTGGCGACCGTCCTCGAATACGACAGATCGGTGCGTGAGAATACGACTGGTGTTGAAGTTGAATTCGACCTCTTCGAGGACGACGCAACCGTCGCCCTCCCACCAGATGCGGGCAGGCAGATCGCCGACGATGTAATCGCGGTTGACCACGTCGAGCAGGAATCTGCCCCCCGGCTTCAGCGCGCGCGCGATCCCCTCGGCAACCTTCAGATTCGATTCTTCGTCGAAGTATCCGAAGCTCGTCAGCATGCAGTAGGCGCTGTCGAACTCCCGATCGAATGCCAGGCCGCGCATGTCGGAGTGCACGAAGTTCACCGACAGCGCCCGCTTCTGCGCCTCGTCGGCGGCGCGAATCAGCAAGGGCAGGGACAGATCGAGGCCCGTCACCGCCAGCCCGCGCTGCACCAGCTCGATGGCGTGTCGCCCGTAGCCGCAGCCGATGTCGAGCGCGCGGGCGCCTTTTTCCGCCGCCAGGCTCGCCTCGATGAAGTCCACCTCCCGCAGCGTCTGCTCCGGGGTCATGAACGGCAAGGTGCGCAGATAGTTCTCGTCGAAGACCTCTTCGTACCAGGGCTTCGACCGGCGGGGCCGGCGGGGCCTCTCCTCGAGGGCTTCCGGGATGGCCGAATCTTCGACCACCGGAGCCTCCGCGACGGCCTTCGCCGCAGGCACCACGCCCTGAGGGATCGGCGGAGGCGAGATCGCGTGCTCGGGAATGGGAGGAACCGGGGGCGGCGAGACGAGCGGCGCGTCGACGATGTCGATCTCGATCCCGCCGTCGGTCCCCAGATCGGAGTGAAGAGACTCCGCCATGTTCGCCAGGGTCTGCGCCAGCGGCGACAGGCTCGGCTCCGTCGACGGCTCTTCGATAACCTCCGCCGACGATTCCTCGATCTCCTCGGCGGGCGCGGCGTCGAACACGGTCGCCAGGCCGTCGGTCTGCAGCACCGAGACCTCGGCCGCCGCGGGCGTCTCGTCCAGCACCGCCTCGACCTCGGGCAAACCATCCGTCAGCGCGGCCGCTGGCAGTTCGCCCTCGGGGACCTCCCCGCCTCCCAGCATCTGCTCGGTCGCCCGGCGCAGCAGCTCGTCGACGATCGCCTCGTCGCGCGCGACCTGATCGACGTCGGGAGACATCTCTCGCGCCACCGGCAAGCTCCCCAGCGCCGCCAGACGCATCTCCTCGCCGGCCGACGCGTTCTCGATGATCGGGACCGAGCCCGTGGCGGGCGTCGACGGAGGAAAAGTCGGAATGGCGGCGTCGACGGCCGCGTCGAGCTCCGCCTCGGCCGTGTCATGCGCGGAAAAATGCGCGTGGGCATCCCGGCTGAGGGTCCGCGCGTCGGGGGCGGGCGTCACGGTCGCGCCGATGGGCGCGCCGCCGTGCGTGTAAATCGGCACCTCGGGCAGCGGCGTCGCTCCGACGACGGCGCCCGGATCCTCCTCGAGACCAAAATCATCGGGCGCGGCGGACGCCGATTGCGGAGGCGGCGTGGTCTCCGCGTGCTGGTCCGCTTCGAGGACCGCGACGTTCAACGATCCCGCGGCGGGGGTCAACTCCCCCTCCATCATCTCGGAGATGGCCAGACCGGTCCCTTCCGTCTCAGGGAGCGGAGTCAGCTCGATCTCGGGAGCCGGCGTCGGCGGCGACGTGAGAAACTCGTCGACGGCGGACAGCCCCGGCTCGCCCTCCCCCTGGTGCAATGACGCGGCGGAATCGGGCTCGGGCGCCGGCCGCGTCTCGTCCATCAAGGCGTCGGCCAAGGCGTCGGCGACGACGGGCGCTTCGAGCGCGCGCAGCCCACGCGGCCGGGTGATCGTCCGGCGGCGACGGGCGGGCGTCGAGAAGTCGCCGTCGCTGACCGCGAACGGCACCCGCCCCACCCGGCCGTCGTCCACGGTTGGACCGGGTGTTTCCTCCATCGGTCTCGAAGGTTGAAGGGGATCGTCAGGCTTCAAGCGGTCCTCGTCATGCGATCGGCGCTCGCGGGGAGCACGCGGCCAATTGTCTCCCCCATCTGGGTCCTCGCGCCAGCCACGAACGGCACGAGATCGACGCGACCGGGTTCGAAAACGACGATCGTGGTCGAGCCGAGATGGAACGTGGCCAACTCATCCCCCTGAGAGATCTTCGGCCGGGTCTCGTAGATCTTGTGCCGAACTTTCGCGCGCAAGAAAGATCGGTCGTGCGTCGCCACGTCGGCGTCGTAGGCGGCCGTGACGTGACCCACCCCGACGGCGGCCACCATGACGACGGCGGCCAAGCCCGCCTCCCCCTCGATCAGCGTCACGAAGCGCTCGTTGCGGATGAAGAGGCCAGGCTCACGCTCGACGCTCTTCGCGTTGACGGGAAACAGCGTCCCCGGAATGTGGCGCCAACCGGTGATGGCGCCCGCGATCGGGGCGTGAACGCGGTGATAGTCCTTGGGCGACAGATAGGTGATCAGATAGGCGCCTCCCTTGAGCCGCGCCGCCACCGCCTCGTCCCCGACGAGCTCTTCCAGATCGAAGAGCACTCCCTTCGCTTGCAGCAGATGCCCGTCGACGGCCGCGCCGCTCTCGACGACCGTTCCGTCGGCGGGGGAGAGGACCGCGTCCGCGTTCGCCTCGAACGGGCGCGACGCCGGCCCCAGCCGGCGGGTGAAGTACGCATCGACGCGCGGGTAGTCGTCGAACGGCTTCTCCGCCTCGCGGGTGTCGATTCCGTAGAGCCGCGCGAACCGAGTCAGCACGGCCGCGCGAAGCGAGGACGGAATGCCCAGGCCCGCGGCCCACCCTATGGCGCCCGTCAGGGCCCGTTTCGGAGCCACGCGCCAGGCCGTCCTGGCGACACGATCACTGAGCGGGAGAGATCCCATGGCAAAACGCGGCACTCCGCGGATGGTCATCCTATTCGCTCCCGATTTCCGCGTCAAAACCGACGGTGCGGCTTTTGTCGACGACGACGCAAACAGGCGACCGGGGGCCCAGATGGAGTCTGGAAGACGCAAGGGAGGCGGCCGGGGTTAGACTTCGGTCCCATCCCCCGGGGCCGCAGGACGAACTAGAGGGCGTCTTCGCCGCGCTCGCCCGTTCGAATGCGGATCGCTTCGTCGACGGGAGTCACGAAGATCTTGCCGTCACCGATGCGGCCGGTCCGGGCCACGGCGAGAATCGCCTCGACGACGTCGCGCACGATCTCGTCCTTCACGACGATCTCGATCCGCACCTTCGGCACGAAGTCCACCACGTAGGCCGAACCTCGGTAAACCTCTTTTTTACCGCCGGTTCGCCCGAATCCCTTGACCTCGTAGACGGTCATGCCTTGCACGCCGATCTCGCGCAGACGGTCCTTTACGTCGTCCAGCTTGAAAGGCTTGATGATGGCTTCGATTTTTTTCATGAGGTGAACCCAAACTACCGGTGAATTGTTTCGTGATGATTTCGTACCCGTTAAATATTCGTAACCGCAGTATACACATCAAACATCTGTAATTATTTGCCTTTTTGCGGTCGAAATTTACACAGGCTGGACGAGAAAAATTCAGTTCGGTCGGAGCGCGCCGATCAGCTCACGCACATCGGTGATTCCATCGGTGGCCATCGCCTGCTCGAGGTCGCGCACGATGCGGGCGGCCGTGTCGGGATCGGCGAAATTCTGCGTCCCCACCTGGACGGTGGACGCGCCGGCCAGCAGGAACTCGATGACGTCGGTGGCGTTCTGGATGCCACCGATTCCCGAGATGGGCAGCGGGATACCGGCGCGGTGGACCTGGTGCACCATCCGCAACGCGATCGGCTTGATGGCCGGACCGGAGAGGCCGCCGAACGTGGTGGCGATCTTGGGCCGCCGCGTCTTCACGTCGATCGCCATCCCGGTGATGGTGTTGATGATCGACAGCCCGTCCGCCCCCGCGTCGGCGCAGGCACGCGCCAGCGCAACGATGTCCGACGTGTTCGGGGTCAGCTTGATCCAGAGCGGTTTGCGCACGACCGGGCGACAGGCGCGCACCAGCTCGGCGAGCACCCTCGGCTCGGTCCCGAACTCGATCCCGCCGGCCTTTATGTTCGGACAGGACACGTTCATTTCCAGCGCGTCCACGCCGTCCATCGCCGAGAGCGCCTCCCCACAGCCGACGTAGTCGTCGAACGTCACGCCGAAGAAGTTCACGATCACGCGGGTCCCCGCCGTCTTCAGGTAGGGGAGCTTCTCGGCGCGAAAGCCTTCGACCCCGACGTTCTCGAGGCCGATCGAGTTCAACATCCCCGAGGCCGTCTCGCAGATCCGTGGCGTCGCGTTCCCGAAGCGGGGCTTGGGGGAGATCCCCTTCGTCACCAGCCCACCAATCGCGGTCAGATCGGTGAGCGACTCGAACTCGCGCGCGTAGCCGAACGTCCCCGACGCCGTGAGGATCGGGTTCTTGAAGGAGATGCCGCCCGTGGTGAGAGCCAGCTGCGGCGTCTTCATGAGGGGCAGGCCACCGGCAACGAAGGGGCGCCGGAGTCGACGTCGAGCACGTCCGCGGCGTCGAAGACCGGGCCGTCCTTGCAGACGTAGCGGAACGGGCGCGAGCGCGCCGGGACGGCGCAGCCGAGGCAGACGCCGATGCCACAGGCCATCTGCTCCTCGACCGAGATGAAGCAGGGAATGCCTTGCGCGCGCGCGATGCGGGCGACCGCCCACAGCATCGGGTTCGGGCCGCAGGCCATGATGCGCACCGGCTTGCCTTCGCCCGCTTTGACCGCCAGCCGGGCCTCCAGTTCCAGGGTGACGCGCCCGGTCCGGCCGGTCGTGCCGTCCTCGGTGGTCAGGAACAGGCCGACGCCAAAGGCGCGCATCTCGTCGAGCAACACCAGATCGTGCGTGGATCGCCCGCCGTAGAGAATTTCGCTGGTCGAGGCGCAGCCCAGGGCCGCCGCGCGGGCGGCCTGCAGGTAGACAGGCGGGATTCCCACCCCTCCACCGACCAGCAGATCGACGAAGTCCGGCGAGGGGGTCGGAAAGTGGGTTCCGAGCGGTCCCAGGACCGAGATTTTCGCCCCCACGCCGGCCCGCTCGAGCAGGGCCGTGCCCCGCCCCACGGTCTTCGCCAGGATGGCCGCCTGGCCGTCGTTTCCGACGGAGAGCAGCGAGAACGCGCGCGGCAGCAGCGGGTCGCGCTCCCAGTCGCCGCGAAGCATCACGAACTGTCCTGGCTGGCAATCGCCAAGCGCGTGGCAGCCGGCCATCGAAAGCCTGAAATAGCCGCCTCCCAGACTCTGATTTTCCGCGACCCGGGCCTCGAAATAACGCATTTGGGCTCGGAAATCGCTTCTAGCTGAAACAGGTGTCGGGGTCGAGGCGATTTCGCATTAATGTTGCGGGTCTAGAGTTCGTGTGTTACTAGCCGAACCTAGGGACCTGAATGGATTTCATGTTCGAAGACGAGGTCGACGAGGTTGGCTCGGACGTTGAAGCCTACTGCCCAAAATGCAAGGCTGACACGACACACGTCGTAATCTCGAAGTACGAAGACGAGATTCGGCGGGTGCAGTGTAATCCGTGCGGAGACGTGCACTCCTTCCGAAAGCCCCGCGGGGAGGTGGAGGACGACGTTCCCGAGCCGATCGCCGCCAAGAAACGGGCGCTTCTGAAGAAGATGACGTGGGATGAGTTTTTCGCGAAGCACAGCGAAAAGCACGGTAAGCCTTACGAATTCCGGGAAGCCTATTCCGAAAACGCCATCGTGACCCACCCCAAGTTCGGGCGGGGGTTCGTCTCGGAGGTGATGTCCGACAGCAAGGTGGAGATCACCTTCAAAGACGCCCGCCGGGTGCTGGTCCACAACCGGAAGGACATGCCCGGGCTGCCCCTGGCGGCCGAAGGCGATGGCATTCCCTCCAAGGGGGCCAAGGCGAAAGTCCTGAAGAGCAAGGCCGCCAAGGAGGACCGGACGGCGGCGGAGGCCAAGGCCGCCCGCGAAGCCCAGGCCAAGGCCGCTGCCGACAAGGCGGCGGCCGACAAGAAGCCCGCCGGGAAGAAATCGGCCCCCGTGCCGCCCCCGGCGGCCGCCAAGCCACCGACCAAGGTCGCCGCGCCGGTCAAGCCAGCCCCTGCCGCCAAGCCAGCCAAGGTCGTGGCGCCGGCGCCCAAGGCCGCCGCCAAGCCGGTCAAGCCTGTAGCGAAGCAGGCGAAGCCCGCCGCCAAGCCCGCCAAACCCGCCCCCAAGCCGAAGAAAAAGCGCTGACGGTCGTGGGGGGGCCCCCTCACGGGCCCCGTCCCTGGCTGTCGGTAGGCGGCCTGGCAGAAGCCCAAGCCGTTCCGCCCGTCACGGTTTCACGATCAGGACGTAGATGTCGTAGAGCGCGTGCGTGTACGCGGCGACGGCGAAGCCCCTGAACCAGAACAGCAGGCCGAAGAATGCCCCCGCCAGCAGTCGGAAGGTGAACACCCCGAGGTGCAGCGGATCGCCGTACGGGGGGATGTGGTGGGCGGCCGAGAACAGGAATGACGACACCGCCAGCGCGACCAGCAGCGCGAAGAAGTGGCGCATGCCGATCACCCGCTCACACAGGGCGGCCGTGGCGCCCAGGATCCCCAGGCGGAAGGTGGTCTCTTCCCAGAAGCCGGCGCCCAGTGACATCACCACGCGCCCTATCAGCCCCTGCTCCCCCAGGCCGACGGCGAGCCGGGGATTGATCCCGAACACGCGCGTCATCACGAAGACGATCAGCGAGCCCATCGTCAGCGCGTAGATCGCGCTCTCGAGCAGGACGGGGACGAAAATCCTCAAGTTGATGTGCTGTCGGCGGCTCAGCACCGCCACGATCACGGCGAAGACGACGGCGACGAGGGCCGTGTAGCCGAGGTAGGCGCCGCGCGACAGGCCCACGTTGTGGAACAGAAACCGCGTCAGGAAGTCGGCGCCGTTGATCAGCGGGTAGATGAGGACGACCCCGACCTGGTACAGCAGCAGCAGCGGGAACACCAGCACGAGACCGGTCAGGGCATTGCGGGGGTCTTGCTTGATCTTCGTTTTCGCCATCGGGGCTCTCGTAGCATAGCTGGCGCCCCGACCACCGCCGTCAGCGACCGCGAAAGAACGAGGAGCGGGCGACGGTCCGTTTGGTCGAGGTGGGGGGCGGCGACGGCGGGCGCTTGTCGGGCGGCAGCTTGGCCTCGAGGTGGGTGATGGCGTCCGCCAGGTCGGTCTTCATGCAACCGGACGGCGTGTCGTTGCCGAGCAGACCATCGAGGCCGCCGTGCGGCCGCTGCGCCCGCAGCGTGGGCAACGCCCGGACGTCCCCCGCCTTGCCCAGCGCCACCACGAGGGGCTTCTTCTCGTCGCAGGTGGCGGCCCGTTTCAGCTGGGACATGCGCAGCGCCACCACGTCGACCCTGGCCTCCTCCCCCAGCTCGTCGAGCGCGCGCGCGGCGCGATCGCGGCGGCGCAGGTCGCCGTTGCCGTTCGCGACCTTGACGAGCATGTCGACCGCCGGACGGCCCACCTTCTCGATCGCGAGATCGA
>DASYCK010000069.1:0-7065 GCA_036500205.1 Polyangia bacterium
GGGGGGCGCAGTTCCACGACCGCTACGAGCGTCCGACCTCGTCGTCGTGGTGGCAGAAGGAATCCCTCGTTGCGTCCGACGTGATGACCACCCGGCCGCGAACCGTCGCCCCGGATGCCAAGCTCCGCGACATCGCCGAGATCATGCGGTCCGAGGACGTGGGCGCCGTGCCGGTCGTCGAGGCCGACGGGCGTCTCACCGGCATGGTCACCGACCGGGACATCGTGGTGCGGGCGCTGGCCGGCGATCGGTCAATCGATGACTGGGTCGCCCGCGATGTGGCCTCGACCGACCTGGACGTGGCGGCGTCCGACGACCCGCTGTCGCGCATCATCGAGCTCATGGGGCGGGAGCGCATCCGCCGGGTGCCGGTCGTCGACGCCAACGATCACCTTGTCGGCATCGTGTCGCTGGCCGACGTCGCCCAGCACGCCGACCACCACGAGGACCTCCAGCACGCGCTGCGCCGGATCTCCGCGCGCCGCTCGTTCTGGAGCCGTATCTGGCGTTAGCCGGAGCCCATCGAGCGTTTGATGCCGCCGATGACCGGCGGCACGGCGCGAGATCGTTGGCGCTGTTGCCCTATTGCCGCTCGTAGGTTCCGACGAGGTCGCCGAAGGCGATGACGTGCCCGGCGGCGGCCTTCAGTACATCGGCGCGGCTCGCTCCCGGGTCGAGCGCCACGCCCTTGTCCAGGGCGAAGAGCTGGAAGTGATAGTGGTGCAGGCCGTGCCCAGGCGGCGGCGCCGCGGGCGTGAATCCCAACCCCGAGCTGCCATTCTCTCCCTGCTCGGCGCGCTGGGCGCTGGCCCGATCGAGCGAACGTGCGTCACCGCTGATCTGGTACACAAGCCAGTGCACGAACGGCTTGGACTTCGGGGCGTCGGGATCCTCGGCGAGCAGCACGAACGACTGCGCGGGACGCGGTGGGTCGGTCCATCGCAACGCCGGTGGAACGCCCACGCCGTCGACCGTGCATTGCCGTGGCAAGGTCGCGCCGTTTTCGAACAATGGGCTGGTGACGGTTATCGAGGGACTGAGGCCGGTGACCAGCCGGGCCCTGGCGAGCGTCTCGTCTCCCGCGTGAATGGACGAGAGCGCCTTGCCCGCGAGCTTCGCGATGTCATGCCCCAAGCTCACGGCGACACCGTGAGGATCGCGCCAGGCGCATTTCCCGAGGGGGATGTTTGGTGGATTTCCTTTCGAATCATGGTGCCCTCCTGCTCCTCAACCTGGGAACGGCGGTGCCCTGCCGCAAGGTACCCGTGAGCCAAGGTCATCCCGCCCGCGCCTCCGCAGCGTGCGCAAGGCCGCGAGCGCCGCGAAGTGACCGCAAAGGCCGTGCACGCCCGGGCCGGGCGGTGTCGACGCCGAACAGAGAAACAGGCGCGGGTCCGACGTCGTCCAGGGAACGATACGCGGGGCGGGGCGGAACAACAGCTGGCGGAGATCGCAGGCCCCGCCCGCGATGTCTCCGCGTTCCAGATTCACGTCGTGGGCCTCCAGAGCGGCTGGATCGAGCACATGTCGCGCCAGCACGGTCTGCTTGAAGCCGGGGGCGAAGCGCTCGATCTGCTGCTCGATGGCGTCCGTCATGTCGATGGTGTCGCCCCGGGGAACGTGGCAGTAGGCCCAGGCCGTGTGGGAGTCGGTGCCGGCCGGTACGCGATCGCGATCGAACAGGCTGGGCTGCGCCACCAGCACGAATGGGCGCTGAGAGGGCAGGCCCTGCCAGGTGTCCGCCAGGGCCACCCCGATCTCCTCCAGCGTTCCCCCGACATGAACGACCCCGGCCCTCCGGCAGGCCGACGCCGTCCAGGGGATCGGCGCGCTCAACGCGTAGTCGAGCTTGAATGCCGCCGGCCCCCGGCGAAACCGCGCCAGCCACCGTCGATAACCGGGCGACAACCGGTCGGCCGCCAGCCGCCGCAGGGCAGCCGGGCTGACATCGAGCAGGACCACGCGCGATGGAGGCAGCTCGGCGAGCGTGCCCACCCGCCGTCCCGTCTCGATGACCCCGCCGTGACCGCGCAGGATGGCGGCCAGCGCATCGGTGAGCCGTTGCGCCCCGCCGCGCACCAGCGGCCAGCCCACCGCATGCGCCGCGGCTCCCAACGTGAGAGCGAAGGCCCCCGTCCCCAGCTTGGTCAGCGGTTGCATGCCGTGCGCCGCCAGCCCCGCCAGCAGCGCGCGTGCCTCCTCGGTGCGGAAAGTTCCGCGGGCCAGACTGTTGGCCGGGCGCAACGCCGTGACGAGCGTCCGCAGCAACGACGGCGAGGGCCTGAGCACGCGCCCGCGCGATGAGGCCTGCCGCCAGATGGCTGGCGGTCCGTCGGCATGGTCAGCCGGCAGCAGGGCCTGCCAGCGGGCCGTCAGATCGCCGAACATCCGGGCGTGCGCCGCGCCATCCTCGTCCAATCCCAACATCGTCTCTTCGAGCGAACGATGCAAGACCACCGCGCGCCCATCGTCGAGGGGGTGGGCGAGGGGCACGACCGGATGAATCCAGCTGAGCCCGTGCGCCTCGAGCGGCAATGCCCGGAAGAAGGGCGAGCCGAGGGCCATCGGGAAAGACCCGGCGCAGACATCGTGAACGAACCCCGGCAAGGTCAGGGCCGCCGACCGCACCCCGCCTCCGATGCTCTCGTTGGCCTCGAGGACGAGCACCGAATGGCCGGCCCACGCCAAGGTGATCGCCGCCGAGAGACCATTCGGCCCCGCACCCACCACGATGGCGTCGAGCATGCTGCAGCGGCCTACGAGCGCCGCGCTCCTAGACCGACTTGCCGCGCGGCAACAGGCGATTGCTGACGTCGAGCGTGCGCAAGGTGGTCTCCGGAAACAGATCGTGCAGCAGGCGCAACAGCTTGGCCGGCAGGCCGATCACCACCTCCCCCTTGCGGCGGCGGGTCGCCGCCACGATCTTCCGGGCGGCCCGTCGGGCGCTGATCGTCAGGCCGGGAAGTCGCGCCGCTACCCCGAACCAACGGGCGTCGCCAGACGTCTTGTATTCCGCGTGGGTCTCCGACCCGGTGCGCATCAGCCCGGGAACCACCGTCGTGACGCTGATCCCGAACTGTGAGACCTCCGCGCGCAGACCTTCCGAGAAGCCCACCACCGCGAACTTCGCGCAGTCGTACGGCAGCAGGTGCGGCACAGCCACCTTCCCGCCGATCGAGGCGATGTTCACCACCCGCCCGTCCCCCTGTCGCTTCATGTGGGGCAGCACCTCGAGGGTCGCGTGAACCGTCCCCCAGAAGTTGATGGCGAGCGCGCGGTGAAAGTCCTGCAATGTCGTCTCCTCCAGCGGACCGACCTGGATGATCGAGGCATTGTTGATGAGCAGATCGATGCGCCCGAAGCGGGTCACGGCGCGCGAGACCAGCCGCTCGACGTCGGACGGATTGCTCACGTCGCAGATGATGCCCATGACCTCGGCGTGTTCCGACAGCTGATCGCGGGCCAAGGTCAGCTCGCGCGGGTCGCGAGCGCAGATGACGATGCGGCAGCCCGCCCGCGCCAGCTCCTCGGCGACGAGAAAGCCCAGCCCGCGCGAGCCCCCGGTGATGACGGCGACCTTCCCGCGCAGGTCCCCGCGGCGCGAACGGCGCGCCTTGATGACGAGAGCCAGGCCCAAGGCGCTGGCGGCCAGCGCGGCGCCCAGCGGAAGCCGATCCGGTCGGCGGAGGCCCAGTGCTGAAGCGATCTCTCTTCTGGCCGTTCGCACGCTCATCGTCATGCCTCTTCGTCCAAGCTGGATCTCGTATCCGGAAAGGCAACTCCCGCTCGGTCCGTGCGCCCCATCAGCTGATCGCCCTGGCCGCCAATCGCTGGGCCAGCGCCAGATCGCTCGTGAGCATTTCCCGTAGCTCCGACCGTCGCTCGGAGGTGGGGGCCCGGAGCACCGCCGACGGATGAAACGTGACCAGCTTGATCGCCGCGGGGGCGGCGGCCTGGATGGGGCTCGCCGGCAGAGAGAGGGCCCGGCCCCGATCGCGGGTCAGCCGGACCGTCGGGCCGAACAGCGCCGAGGCGGCCGTGGCCCCCAGCGCGACGATGACCCGCGGACCGACCAGCGTGACCTCGTCGAACAACCAGGGGCGGCAGGCGCGGACGTTTTCCCCGTCCGGCTTCTTGTGCAGCCGGTGCTTCCCTCGCTGCTCGAAGCCGAAGTGCTTGACCGCATTGGTGAGGTAGATGTCCTGGCGGGCCAGGCTCGCCTCGGCGAGCGTGGCGGCGAGCAGAGCTCCGGCGGGTCCGACGAACGGGCGCCCGGCCAGATCCTCGGCATCACCCGGCTGCTCGCCCACCAGCATCACCGCGGCGCCCGGTCTCCCTTCCCCGAACACCGCCTGGGTGGCATGGCGATACAACGGACAGGCCTCGCACCGTGCGCAGGCCGCAGCCGCGGCAGCCAGCGCCCCCCTTCGAGGCACCGCCGGCCCAGGTCCTTTTCCACCCGACGCCTCGACGATCGTCTTGTGCATGACTCTGCGGCTTGCAAATCAAGGGCCCGGCGCAGGGGAAATTCTGACGACTGGTTGGTCGGCCTGGACCGAGCGGATGGCCGCCATCAAGTTGTCCAGGGTAACCGGCTTGACGAGGTGGACGGAAAACCCCGCCGCTCGGCTGGCCAAGATGTCGGACTCGGTCGCGAAGCCGCTGAGCACGATCCCCTTGACGTTCTTCCTTCGACGCAGCTCGCGCATCACCTCCAGGCCGGTCCCATCTTCCAGGCCAATGTCGCTGAGGACGAGATCGACGGCCTCGATGTCCTGATCGAGCGCCGTCTTGACCGAGCCCGCGACGGACACGTCGAAGCCCTCCGCCCGCAGCAGCTCCGCCAGCGTGTCGGCGGTGTCGACGTCGTCTTCCACGAGGAGGATGCGCGTGGGAAGCGCTGGTCCCTCGACCGGACGGGCCGCTCCATCGACGACTGGCGCCGCGATGGGACGACTGTCCAGCCGCGTCCTCGTCGCAAGAACCTCGCCCGCACGGCCCATGGTCGGCAGATCCACCACGAAGCGCGCGCCCTTCCCCAGGCCGGGGCTGAAGGCGGCGATCTTGCCGCCGTGCAACTCGACGATGCCGCGGCAGATGGCCAGGCCCAGCCCCAGACCGCCCCGGCTCGGCATGCTCTCGGTGCGCGCCTGCTGAAAGGGGGCGAACAGCAAGGGCAACATCTCGGGCGAGATCCCCATCCCGCTGTCGCTCACCTCGATCGCGATCAAGTGCTCCCTGTTCCACGAGCGGATGTCGATCCGCCCCCCGTCGCCGGTGAACTTGATGGCA
The DNA here is from genome assembly GCA_036500205.1 of Polyangia bacterium. GTDB lineage: Bacteria > Myxococcota_A > Polyangia > Fen-1088 > Fen-1088 > DASYCK01. Next base: position 5,293 of record DASYCK010000069.1, read on the forward strand.
TTTTGCAGCAGGTTCCAGAACACCTGCCGCAGCCGGACCGCGTCGCCGGACATCCACTGTCGCTCCGCCGTCAGCTCCGAGGTCACGAGCAGGTTCTTTCGCTTGATCTCCGGAGCCAGTCCATCGAGCGTCTCCTCGAGGACGTCGTGAACGTCGAGCTTCGATTGTTCGAGCTTCAGCTTGCGATGGACGATGCGCGAGGTGTCGAGCAGGTCGTCGATGAGCCGTCGCTCGGACTCGATGTTGCGGGCGATCATCGAGAAGGTCTTCTGCAGCTGCTGTGGGATGCCCTCCAGGCGCAGCAGCGCCGTGACGGCGACCAGCACCGGCGTCAGCGGCGTGCGTAGCTCGTGGCTCAGCATGGCGATGAACTGGTCGCGCGCCGCCGCGGCCGCTTCGGCCTCGCGCGCCTTGTCCAGCAACTGCAGGCGCTGCGCGGTGGCGCGATCTCGCTCGCTCAGGTCGGTCAACGTCAGCAAGAAGCTGTCGGGAGAGAGTTTTTGCCCGCACAGACGATATTGCACCACGGTGCCATCGACCCCGGCGATCCCCACCTCGCAGGAGTACACGACGGAAGCGGCTGGCGTGCTGCCGTTCCCGCAGGCGCTGAGCAAGGCCATGAACGGCAAGCGATCAGCCGTCACGATCCGGTGACGAAGCAGGGTGCCGAAGAGGGATCGCGGCGGTTGTTCCAGGAGGTGGACGGCGCGCGCGTTGGCAGTCTGAATCATCCCGTTGCGATCCACCGTCATCGATGCGACGGGGGACAGGTCGTACAGCTTCCGGCGCTGCTCCTGCGACTCCTCGAGGCTCCTCAGCGCATCGATGAGCCCCTCGTTCTCGGCCCGGAGGTGATGCTCCTGCTGCTCCAGCCGCAGCAGCTCTGCCTGCAGCACCGCTTCCCGCTCCTTCGCTGACGGCTCCTGGTCGGTCATGCGCCCTACGCATCCCTTCGCTCGAGTGGCCGACTATCTCCCTCGATTCTCCTATAACACCGCCACGACGGGAGTGATCCCTCGATCGTCTCCTATCTCGCGCTGACGTGATGAAGACGACGCCTGATGTTTCGTTATTGGATCCAGTCGCCCGGGAACAAAAGGAAATCCACCTTTGGGACAATTCCGAACCGTCCACGTTTCTATTTGGAAACGAGCGGGGCGGCGATCTTGCGATCTTCTGGGTGGGAAACGTCGTCGACCCGAAGGGGACGTCGGCTCGTCGAGCACGATCAACGTCCTCGTCAACGGCACGCCGCAGCCGCCCTCCACGAACAGCGCCGGCGGCACGTCACCGAGCTGGCAGCAGTTCACGGTGGATTTCGTCGCCACCTCGGCGACCACCACCATCGAGCTCGACAACGCCGACCCTTCGTCCGACAACTCGAATCTCCTCGACGGCGTTGCCTTGCGGTAACGGGGGACGAAGCTCGCCCCACGCCAAGGGATCGCTGCCTTGCGCTGGCGCCATCCGGGCCCAGATGGGGGCTGGAGGCGTGCTGACCCGCAACGAGTCAGGCTGGCCCGCCCTCCCCGTGACGTCCTCTACCCTGGGCGGAACAATGGGCGGGATGGTCATCGGGCCTTCGCTCGACCTCGTCGTGCTGGTGCGCTTTGCGGGGTTGGGCAGACGGTGCCATGTTGCTGGGGCGGTCTGGTGGGCACCGCCGCGGGCTCCGGGGCAGGAATGTCGCTGTCGTCCCGGAGAGGAGGCGGCAGGGTCGCCGCCACTGGATTGAGTGTCCGGACCTACCTGGGCTGGCGCTTACGCGTCGTT
>DASYCK010000070.1:0-2383 GCA_036500205.1 Polyangia bacterium
CCGCGCGGACGCGTGATCACGGTCCGCTGGGCAGCCTACAAAACGACGCGGACGCGTGGTCACGGTCCGCGGGCAGGAGCCGGTGTGGAAGACGGAGAGGGAGCCAAGGGCGACGCGGACTCGATCTCCCGCTTCCGCTTCATCGAGCGCGCCACCAGCTCCGACACGTTCAGCACGGCCACTTTCTCGGCGGCATTCCGGTCGTTCACCCCGTCGGTGAGCATGATGGTGCAGAACGGGCAAGCGGTGGCGACGGTGTCGGCGCCGCTCGCCAGCACCTCGTCGACCCGGTTGTGGTTGACGCGGGTCCCGAGCTTCTCCTCCATCCACATGCGCCCGCCGCCTGCTCCACAGCAGAAGCCGTTCTCGCGATTGCGCGGCAGCTCGATGCGCGCGCTGGTCGTCGGCACCGCGTCCAGCACATCACGGGGCGCGTCGTATTCACCGTTCCAGCGCCCCAGGTAACAGGGGTCGTGCAAGGTGATCGACTTGCCTTGCGTCTTGGTGGCGTCGATCTGGACCTTCCCGCTCGCCACCAGCTCGCGAATGAACTGGGTGTGGTGACGGACCTCGAAGTTGCCGCCCAGCTGCGGGTACTCGTTCTTGATCGTGTGCAGGCAGTGGGGGCAGGCGGTGATCACCTTCTTCACCTTCTTGGCGTTCATCGTCTCGACGTTCTGCTGCGCCTGCATCTGGTACAGCATCTCGTTGCCCGAGCGGCGCGCCGGATCGCCGGTACAGCCTTCTTCGAGGCCCAGCACGGCGAAGTCGACGGCCGCCTCCTTCAAGATGTCGACCAGCGCCAGGGTCTGCTTCTTGATGCGGTCGTCGTAGGCGCCCGCGCAGCCAACCCACAGCAGGTACTCGGCGTCGGGCTTGTCGTCGAGGGTCGGCACGCCGTGCCCCTCGGCCCAGTCCATGCGCTTGTCCGCGGCGATGCCCCAGGGGTTGCCGTTCCGCTCCAGGTTCGTGAACGTGCGCGCAAGATCGGGGGGGACCTTCTCCTGCACCAGCACCAGGTTCTGGCGCATCTGCAGGATCTTCTCCGGGTGCTCGATGAACACAGGACAGACCTGCTGACAGGCGCCGCAGGTGGTGCAGGCCCACAGCACGTCCTCGCTGGTGCGCCCGCCGATGAGCGGCACGATCTCGTCGGCCTTGGCGGCGGCCGCCGCGCCATGCTGGAACGTCTCGATGATCCGGTCGAGGGGACCGCGATCAGGCAGGCGGGTCTTCATGTCGTCGCGCACGTCGTGGATGACCTGCATGGGCGACAGCGGCTTGCCGGTGTTGTAGGCGGGGCAGGCGTTCGTGCAGCGCGCGCACTCCGTGCAGGCGAAGCCATCGAGCAGCGACTTCCAGGTGAAGTCCTTGTAGTCCGACACCACGCCCGTAGCGGTGATCTCGTCGGCCTCCAGGTTCAGCTTCGGCAACACGCCGCGCTGGTCGAGGTTGCGGAAGTAGATGTTGGGAAGCGCCGCGATGATGTGGCTATGCTTCGAGTAGAGCAGATAGTTCAGGAACGCCAGCACGGTTGCCACGTGCACCCACCACAGCGCCTCGGCGCCGAACGTGGCCGCGCCCGGCGGCACCGCGCCCAGCAGCGTTCCCAGCGCCGCCGACACCGGGAAACCCGGCTCGGGCACGCCGGCCGCCACGCCTCGCAGCGCGTGTATCCCCAGATGCGTGACCATCAAGATGGCGATGGCGCCCAGGATCGCCGCGGCGTCGCGGCTCATGGGGATGAGACGCGGCTGCAGGACCACCCGGCGAAAGACCGCGAAGCCGATCAAGGCCAGCACGGTGACGTTCGCGACGTCCATCACCGCCCAGAGCGCCCGCGCCAGCGTGTCGCCGACGAGCAGCGCCAGGGAGAACGACGGGAACAGCCCCTGCGTCAGCGTCTCCATGGTGCCCAGGGTGATGACGATGAAGCCCCAGAAGATCAGAAAGTGGTACTTGCTGCCGATGGCGGTGACGAACCGCTGCGCCCGCGCCGCCGGGATGACCGCCTTCTCGACCACCTTCTTCTGCCCGAAGAAGTAGGTGAGGACCGACCCGAGCCGCTCGCCGGTGCGCGCCCCCAGGTCGGTCTTCTTGCCGCCCATGACCAGGCGACCAAATCGGCGCAGCGTCCAGACGAAGCCGGCGATGGACAGCAACAGGAGAGCGGCGAACAGGGCGCGCTTCATCGTGGGATCGTAGCGCAGGTGTCGTCGAGCGCGAAAATTCCTCGGCCCGTCGTGCCAATGAAAACGGAAGCGGCATTTGGCGCTCGGGCGGGAAGGCTGTATCTATTCGGGCCCATGCCCTTCGACAAAGAGCTGGTCGCCCTCCTTGCCTGCCCGAAGTGCCACGAAGCGGTCCGCTTGACGGCCGATGA
>DASYCK010000071.1:0-12898 GCA_036500205.1 Polyangia bacterium
CGCTGGGCAACAAGATCGAGCGGGTGGCGCGGGCGGGCGACGACCTGGTGGTGATCCTGGCGGACGGCGAGGCGCTGCGTGGCTCGCACCTGCTGGTGGCGACGGGACGTCGTCCCAACACCGACGATCTGGCGTGTGACAAGGCGGGCGTCGCGCTGACCGGCGAGGGGCACATCGAGGTCGACGAGCGCTACGAGACCTCGGCGCGCGGCACGTACGCGCTGGGCGATTGCATTCCCGGGCCGCAGTTCACGCACGTCTCGTGGGACGATCACCGGGTGCTGTTCGAGATCCTGGCGGGCCGCTCGCCGCGGGCCCGCACCGATCGTCTGGTCCCCTACACGGTGTTCACCGATCCGCAGGTGGCGGGGGTGGGGCTGTCCGAGACGGAGGCGCGCGCCAAGGGGATCGCCGTCGACGTCGCCACCATGCCGTTCGGCGCCATCGCGCGCGCCATCGAGACCGACGAGACGGTGGGGGTGGTGAAGGTGCTGGTCGACCCCGCCACCGACTTGATCCTGGGGGCGCGCATCGTGGGCGCCGACGCGGGCGAGCTGATTCACGTCTTCAGCGTGCTCATGCAGGCGAAGGCATCGGTGCGCGCCATCGTTGATGGCGAGTTCGTGCACCCGACGTTCGCCGAGGGGCTGCAGACGGCGGTGATGAAGCTGCCCCGCTTCGCGCTGTCGTGACCGAACCCGCGCCCATCCTGCGGCTGGTAGGCGTCAGCAAGCGTTACCGTGACGCGACGGCGCTGGCGCCCACCGATCTCGACGTGGGCCGGGGGCGGACCACCGTGCTGATCGGCCCCAGCGGCTGCGGCAAGACGACCTTGCTGCGCCTGATGATCGGCCTGATTCACCCCGACGCCGGTCAGGTGCTGTTCGATGGCGCGGCGATCACGCCCGAGAACGTGCGCGGCCTGCGCACCCGCATGGGTTACGTGGTGCAGGACGGGGGGCTGTTCCCGCACCTGAACGCGCGCGACAACGTCTGCCTGCTGGCCCGGCACCTGGGCTGGTCGCCGGCCCGCGCCGATGCTCGGGTCGCCGAACTGGCCGAGCTGGTGCGGCTGCCCGCCGATCTGTTGGCGCACCATCCGGGGGAGATGTCCGGAGGGCAGCGGCAGCGGGTCGGGCTGATGCGCGCGCTGATGCTCGAGCCCGAGCTGCTGCTGCTCGACGAGCCGCTGGGGGCGCTCGACCCGCTGGTGCGCGCCGAGCTGCAGGATGACCTGGCGGCCATCTTTCAGAAGGTCGGAAAGTCGGTGGTGCTGGTGACGCACGATCTGGCCGAGGCCGCCTTCTTCGGACATCTGATCGTGCTGCTGCAGGCGGGGCGCGTGGTGCAGCGTGGGTCGATCGAGGATCTGGTGCGGCGGCCCGTCGAGCCGTTCGTGACGAAGTTCGTGCAGGCGCAGCGCACGTTCGACGACGGCCGCGCGCCATGAAGCGGTCGCTGTCGCTCGCCACCGCGATCGTCCTGCTCGCCACCAGCACGGCCATCGGCGCGGCGCCAGAGCGCCGCGCGTGGCGCATCGGTTCGAAGGCGTTCACCGAGTCGGTGATCCTGGCGGAGGTCGTCGCGCAGCTCGTCCGTTCGACGGGACGCGGGGCCCGGCACCGCGCGGGGCTGGGGGGGACGCGGCTGTTGTGGGATGCGCTGATCGGCGACGAGCTCGACGTCTACCCCGAGTACACCGGCACGTTGACGCAGGAGATCCTGCCCGGCGTCGACGACACCAAGCTGGCGGCGGCGCTGGCGGCTCGCGGGGTCGGCGTCGTCGGTCCGCTCGGCTTCAACAACACGTACGCGCTCGGCATCAAGCGGGCGGTGGCGCGGCGACTCGGGGTGAAGACCATCTCCGATCTGCGCGCCCACCCGGAACTGCGCTTCGGTCTCAGCAGCGAGTTCATCAGCCGGGGCGATGGCTGGCCGCTGCTGCGCGCGCGCTACGGGCTGGCGCCGCGCGAGGTGAAGGGGCTCGATCACGATCTCGCCTACCGGGGGATGGCCGGCGGCGCCCTCGACGTGATGGATCTGTACGCCACCGATCCCGAGATCGCGCGCGACGACCTGCTGGTGCTCGAGGACGATCGCCGGGTGTTCCCGCGCTACGACGCGGTGTTGCTGTATCGCCTCGACGCCGGGCGTGGCGCGCCCGACGTGCTGGTCGCCCTCCGGCGTCTGGTCGGGCGCATCGACGCGCCCGCCATGGTGGCGATGAGCGCGCGGGTCAAGTTCGATCGGGTGCCCGAAGCGACGGTGGCGGGGGCGTTCCTGCAGACGACGTTCGGCCTGGCGCCTTCGTCCCAGCACGCGCCCGGGCTGGCGCGGTCGATCCTGCACAACGGCGCGCAGCACCTGTTGCTGGTCGGGCTTTCGCTGCTGGCGGCGATCCTGCTGGCCATCCCGCTCGGGATCTGGGCGGCGCGCCGGCCCCGGTTGGGTCAGCTGCTGCTCGGGGTGGTGGGGGTCATCCAGACGGTGCCATCGCTGGCGCTGCTGGTGTTCATGATCCCGCTCCTGGGGATCGGCGCGCCGCCGGCCCTGGTGGCGCTGTTTCTGTACAGCCTGCTGCCCATCGTGCGGAACACCCACGCGGGGCTGCGAAACATCGCCCCGGCGCTGCGTGAATCGGCCGAGGCGCTGGGGCTGCCGCCGGGAGCGATCTTGCGGCGGGTCGAGCTGCCGCTGGCCAGTCCGCTCATCCTGGCCGGCATCAAGAGCGCCGCCATCATCAATGTCGGCACCGCCACCCTGGGGGCGCTGGTGGGGGCGGGGGGCTTCGGCGAGCCTATTTTCACGGGGATCCGGCTCGATGACGTCGGCCTGATCATGCAGGGGGCGATCCCCGCCTCGGTGCTGGCGCTGCTGGTGCAGGGGCTGTTCGAGCTGGTCGAGCGGCGCGTGGTGCCGCGTGGGCTGCGCGGCGCCGTCCGCCCCTGAGCCCGACCACGATTGTTACAACTTGGCAACCTCTGTCGCCCTCGCGCTGACAGCGACGCCAGAATGTTTCACGATTGCCATCCCGACGACAAAGAGCCGTCTGCGGGGACAGCACAAGAGAAGAAGAAAGCGCGGAGGTCTGCACGAACATGCTTCTTCACCACATCTTCGACGAAACGTGGCCTGGCGCCTTTCGGTGGTGGGTCGGGCTGTGCCTGGTCACCCTGGTGAACGTCTGCGCCTGGGCCTTCGCGGCGCTGCTGTTCAAGCGGCGGCGCGGGCAGACCCATCCCGAGACCTACGACCTGCGCCGCACGCAGCTGATCCTGTCGGCGGTGTTCGTGCTGGTGTGCGGCTTTCGGTCGGTCTTCCCGCGCGCCGACGTGCAGCGGATCTGCTTGCACGATTCGTGGCTGTCCAGCGTGGGGGTGGGGCGCTCGCTGGCCACCATCGCCGAGCTCTGCTTCATCGCCCAGTGGGCCATCCTGCTGCGCGAGCTGGGGGAGAGCACCCGCACCCGGCTCGCCATCACCGTCTCGCGCCTGCTGATCCCGATGATCGTCGTGGCCGAGTGCTGCTCGTGGTTCGCGGTGTTGACGACGTGCTACGCCGGCAACGCCATCGAGGAGTCGATCTGGGCCCTGTCGGCCACCCTCGCCACCGCCAGCGCCGTCGCCGTATGGCCGCGGCTGTCGCGCCCGCACCGCCTGCTGCTGGCGCCGGCCATCGTGATGGGGGCCGTCTACGTCCTGTTCATGTGCACCGTCGACGTCCCGATGTACATATCGCGGTTCATCGCCGATCAGGCCCGTGGGCGTCACTATCTGTCGCTCATGCAGGGGGTCCGGGACGCCTCGCTGCGCTGGGTGGCGACCGACTCCTGGGACGAATGGCACACCGAGATGCCCTGGATGACGCTCTACTTCAGCGTCGTGGTGTGGGTCAGCATCGCGCTGATGCACGTGCCACGCTTCGCCGTTAGGTCGACCACATCGACCGAACCCGCCTTTACGCGCCCCTCGCGTCTGCGGGGCCCGACCAGCGTTCCCAACGCCGGCAAGGTATAGGGCCTCGCACGGGGGCGGCCGCCCGGGCCGCGCCCCTTTCGGGCGGGGCTGCTGCATTGACAGAGGGCCGGGGGGCGCGCTAGGACTTGATTTTGAAAATGGCTATCAAAATCACGAAAGCGTGCCGGTTGCGGCCCCTGCTTTTACTGACCGCGATCTTGCCGATTTCCACGGCCTTGCCGGCGTCGGGTGCGCTCGCCGCCAGCGAGACCACCTACTTCACGCCCCGCTCCGTTCTCGCCACGTTCTTCCCGAAGAGCGAGCACGTCACCTACAAGACGTACGCCGTCGCGTCCGCGACGCGGGCCCGCCTGACCCGGCGGCTCGGGTACGCCCCGGCCCGCGACCGTTACACGATCTTCATGGCGACCACGGCCGAGAGGGTCGATGGCTACGCGGTCATCGACGAGCAGCAGGGGTTGCACCAGCCGATCACGTTCGCCACGCGGCTATCCGCGCGCGGCATCGTGGAGCGGGTCGAGATCATGGCGTACCGTGAGACGCGCGGCGACGAAGTCCGCGATCCCCGGTTCTGCCAGCAGTTCGTGGGCAAGACGTCGCGCGACTCCCTTCGCATCAACGACGACCTGGATGCCGTCAGCGGCGCCACGGTCTCGTCGGTGTCGCTGTCGCTCGGGGTGCGGCGCGCCATCGTGCTGGTCGAGGAGCTGGCCCTCGGCTCCGCGATGGTCGACGCCGAGAGCGCCCCCCATCCCGTCGTCTCGGCCCGCATCGACCAGGGCGAGCGCCGGGCTTCCGCGCCGGTTCATCAGTGACGCGCCCGACACCGTCGCGCCTCGGATGGTGAGGGTGCGAACATGAGGCAGTTCGCGTCTTCGGGTTTCAGGCTGTGGAACCTCGGCATCGAATCCAAGGTTCTCTACTCGTCGTTCTGCCTGCTGATCCTGCTGGGGGTCGGGTCCTCCGCGCTCTACTACGGAGATCTGGTGGGCGCCGGGACGGCGGGTATCCGGCGGTACTACGCGGGCGGTGACGGAGCCCCCGGGGCGGGGACCGACGATCGAAGCGGTGCCCGGAGCGAAGGCGACGCCGAACCGACGGTGGGCCCCCTGATCGAGGTCCCGGCCGACGAGGCGGTGGCTCGCCGCCCGATCGTCGTGGCCGTCAGCTATCGCAAGCTGCTCGAGGTCACGCACTTTCACCTGTTCACGATGCCGGTGGTGCTGCTGATCGTCGGACACCTGTTCCTGGCCACCGGGGCAGGGGACCGCGCCAAGGCGCTGTGGATCGGCGCGGGGGCGGTCAGCGTGGCCTTGCACCTGGCCACGCCCTGGCTGGTACGCTACGGCTCTCCGTCGCTGGCGCCCCTGCACGCGGTCTCGGGGCTGGCGTTGACCGTGACGATGTCCGTGCTGACGCTCGCGCCCGTCGTCTCGATGTGGCGCGGGCCAGGGCGGCCTCGCCCAGCCCCGGCCCCGTCTCACGATCGCGCTTGACGCCGAGGACGGCCGTTTGTTATCGAGGTCTATATGAAAGTGATAGTCGTTTTCATATTCATGCTGACCGCGCTCCCCGCCGTCCGCGCCCAGGAGACCTCCGGCCCGTCGACGCCGCCCGGCGCGGCGCCCGGTCCCACCATCGACCTGCCCTCCGAACGGGACATGCCCCGGACCTCGCTGCCTCGCGAGACGGCCATCGAGAATCCACTCGGGCGCTCGGAGAGCTGGAACGGAACCGCCATCGGTGGCTACGGCGAGCTGACGTTGAACGCGCCCGCCATCGGTCCGTCGGTGATCGACATGCGCCGGCTGGTCCTGTACGTGGGGCACAACTTCAGCGATCGGATCCGGTTCTACTCCGAGCTGGAGGTCGAGCACGCGGTCTCGTCCGCCACCGATCAGGGAGAGTTCGAGGTCGAGCAGGCGTATCTGGACGGGCTGTTCAACCGACACTTCAACCTGCGCGCGGGCCTGATCATCATGCCGGTCGGCATCATCAACGTCTATCACGAGCCCCCGACCTTCAACGGCGTCGACCGACCGGATGTGGACACGCTGGTCATCCCTTCGACCTGGCGCGAAGCGGGCTTCGGGATCTTCGGCGAGCTGGCGCCGTCGCTGTCGTATCAGCTCTACGTCGTGAGCAGCTTCGACGCGAACGGGTTCACGGCGGATTCAGGGATCCGGGAGGGCCATCAAGAGGCCCAGCTGGCGTCGGCCAGCGACTACGGCGCCGTCTTGCGGCTGACGTACGAGCCGGTGCTGGCTACCATCTTCGGCGTGTCGGCTTACGGCGCGACCTCGGGCAACAGCTTGCGGGACACCGTGGGGCGCGTACCGCTCGGGCTGGTCGAGGTCGACGCCCGCACACGCGTGAAGGGGTTCTCGGCGCGCGCCGAGGCGGCGATGCTGTTCATCGGCGACACGTCGGCGCTGAATCAGGCGCTGGCGGCCGCCGCAACGTCCGAGGCCCCGGCCTCGTTGCCGGTGGCATCGCGCCTCCAAGGAGGCTACGTCGAGGTGGGCTACGATCTGTTGCGCCTGGCGACACCGGGCAGCCTTCAGGAGCTGACGCTGTTCGGCCGCTACGACTACGTCAACACCCAAGCGAGCGTGCCGAGTGGCTCGGCCGCGAACCTCTCCTTCGTCCGCTACACGGAGACCATCGGGCTCGTCTATCGCCCCCTCGCGGAGATCGGGCTGAAAGCCGACTACCGCCGCCATGAATTCGGCAGCGGACCGAGCTTCAACGAATTGGCGACGGCGATCACCTGGATGTTCTGAGTTTCGTCGTAGGCTTCCCGGGATGAACGCGCGCACGAAGCTGACTGCCGTGGTCGTGGCAACCCTGGGGACCGCCGGTCCGCTCGGGGCGGCGCCCGCCACCTTCCCCGTGGCCGGCGGAGCGACCCGTCCCGCCGTCAGCAAGATCGCGCTTCCGGGCGCGCCGCCGACCGGCGTGGGGATGGACTACCTCGCCTACGACGGGGCGCACCACCGCGTCTGGGTGCCCGCCGGCAACACGGGCAGCGTCGACGTCATCGACACGGCCAGCGGCGGCGTGACCCGGATAGAAGGCTTCGCGACGGCGCAGATGGAACGGCGCGGGACCAAGCGGACGGTCGGCCCCAGCTCGGCCACGGTGGGCGTCGGGGTCGTTTACGTCGGGAACCGCGCCGACGGAACGGTCTGCGCCGTCGATGCCACGACCTTGCGCCGGGGCGCCTGCGCGAAGCTGACCTCGATGCCGGACGGTCTGGCCTACGTGGCCTCGACGAAGGAGGTGTGGGTGACCACCCCGCGCACCGACACGCTCACCATCCTGGACGCCGGCACCTTGGCGGCGAAGGGGGAGCTGAAGCTGGAAGGTCAGCCCGAGGGCTTCGCCGTCGACGACGCGCGCGGCGTGTTTTACACGAACCTCGAGGACAAGAACCGCACGCTGGCCATCGACGTGAAGGCGCGGCGGGTCACCAGCACCTGGCAGCCGAAGTGCAGCGAAGACGGGCCGAAGGGGCTGGCGTTCTCCGCCCGAGCGAACTTTCTGTTCGTCGCCTGCGCCGACCAGGTGCTGGTCATGGATGCCGGTCATCAGGGGCGCGAGCTGGCGCGGCTCGCCACCGGCGACGGGGTCGACAACATCTTCTTCGTGGAAGGGCGCCACGAGCTGTACGTCGGCGCGGCGCACGCCGCCCGGCTCACCGTGGCGCGGGTCGACGCGCGCGGGGCGCTGGCGGTGGTGGCGAAGGTGCCGACAGCAGCGGGGGCGCGCAACCCGGTCGCCACCGACGACGGCGTGGCCTACCTCACCGATTCGCCGGGCGGCGCCATTTTGGTGGTCAACCCGGCCGCGAAGCCCTGACCGGCGGGCGCCTCACGTCCCGAGCGCCAGCTCGTTCAGCGCCTGGCGGCGGGGCGCGGCCTTCTCGCCCAGGCGGCGCTGGATGCCGTCCGCGACATATTCGGCGTCGACGGCGACGCCCGAGAAGCGGCCCGACCCCCAGGTGTGCTGCCAGGGGAGCCCGACGAAGAACAGCCCCGACGCGCTCGTCACCCCGCGGTGGTGAACGGGATAGCCGCGTCCGTCGAAGATGGGGACCTCGATCCAGCGGTAGTCGGCGCGATAGCCGGTCGACCAGATCACCGAGGTGACGCCGGCGGCGGCGAGATCGAGCGACAGCGGCTCGTCGACGGGCTCCCACAGCGGCACGTAGCGGGCCTCCATCGGCGCGTCGACCCCACGCTCGCTGATCATCTTGTCGATGGTGGTCTTGATGCTCTCGGCGACGGCGTCCGCCTGATCGAGGTTGTGCTTGAGGTCGGTGGCGAACTCCAGCCGTTCGCCCCGGATGTTGATGAGCCGTCCGTGAAGCTGCATCCCCTCGCGGGCGCGCAGGCGCAGATCGATGTCCCGGCCGCCGTCGCGCCCGGTGACGTAGTGGTTCGACTTGGCGCGCACCTTCTCCTTCAGCGGGTGCTGATCGACCGACAGGCTGTAGTAGCCCAGGTCCTCCAGCCACTCGACGACGTCGCGGCCGCGGTAACGGCGGGCAGTGCGCGGCGCGCTCCCCACGCACAGGTGCACACGCCGTCCGGCGATGTGCAGATCCTCGGCGATCTGGCAGCCCGACTGCCCCGTGCCCACCACCAGCACCTCGCCCTCGGGCAACGATTGCGGGTTGCGGTACGCCGACGAATGCAGCTGCGTCACCCGCTCGGGCAGCCGCTCGCCCAGACGCGGGATCTCGGGGATGTGGTAGCCGCCGGTGGCGATGACCACCTGATCGGCGTGGCATTCCCCGACGTTGCTGGACAGATCGAAGCCGCCCGTGGGGTTCGCGCGCAGCTGCGTGACGCTGGCCCCCTCGATGACCGGCGGCCCGAAGAAGCGCACGTAGTCCTCGATGTAGCGGAGGATGTCCTCCTTCACCATGAACCCCTTGGGGTCGCCGCCGTTGTAGGGGAACCCGGGCAGGCGGCATTGCCAGTTCGGGGTCACCAGGCAGAACGAGTCCCAGCGTCGGGCCCGCCACTCGTGGCCGATCTGGTGCCGCTCCAGCACCACGTGATCGATGCCGCGCGCGGTGAGGCAGTAGCTCGTGGCCAGCCCCGCCTGTCCGCCGCCGATCACGACCACCTTGCGGCGGTCACCCAGCTTAAGCGCTCCGTTGCCCTTGCCGTCAGCCACGGGACACCTCCGGCGCGTTCTCGGGCAGCTCGAAGCCGACGACGGTGACGGGACCGGCGCCGTCGAAGCTGGCGGCGCGCTCTTCCAGGCTGGCCAGCTGGTCCATGGCCGCCGAGCAGGCGAAGCCGAACTTCGCCCGCACCCGCTCCGAGCCGATGTTCAGCATGGTGCGGCTGCGCTCCATGAAGTCGGCGAGCGGGTAGCTCTGCCCGACCTCCAGGTACTCGCGCACGATCAGCGACGGCGAGTAGCAGCGCGTCTCGTCGCCGTCAGGCCAACGAACCAAGAAGTGCATCTGTGGCATGGGACAGGATCCTTTCGTATGCGGAGACGTGATTCGCGGCGACGCGCGCCCACGAGTGGGCGAGGGCCGTGCGGTGGCCGGCATCCCGGCGCGCGGGCGTGGCGTGCAGCGCCGCGGAGAGGCCGTCGGCGATGGCGGTTTCCGACTGCGGGTCCACGAAGGTGGCGCAGGCGGCGGTGAGAAATTCGGTGAAGGGGGGCCGGTTCGACACCACGACGGGCGTCCCCGCGGCCAGCGCCTCCAGCGCCGCCAGGCCGAACCCCTCGTGCAGCGAGGGGAGGGCCACCACGTCGGCCAGGTGATACAGCGCCGGCACGTCGGCCTCGGCCACCACGCCCAGTTCGTGCACCGCCGCGCGCGCCTCGGGCGGCAGCGCGGCGCGGAGCGCCTCGAAGGCGGCGCGGGTGGCGCCGTGATCGAGCACGGTGGCGCCGCCGAGGATCCACAGCCGCGCGTCGGGGTGCCGCGCGCGCAGGCGCGCCCAGCCGCCCAGGATGCGCGTGGAGTTCTTGCGCTCCTCGACGCCGCCCACCGCCAGCACCACGGGGCCACCCGGGCCCAGCCGGGCGCGCCAGGCGGCGATGCGCGCGGTGTCGACGCAGCGGAAGCGCTCGACGTCGACGCCGTTGCCCACGATGGAGGCCGCCACGTCGAACTGGCGGGCGACGTCCTGGCGCGCCGTCTCGCTGACGGTCAGGCACAGCGCGGCCTCGCGAATGGACCGCTCCTGGCAGCGAGCCAGATAGGGATCCGCGAACCGTTCGACGTGGTGGACCGTGCGCACCAACGTGACGGGGACGCCGCGGGCGCGCGCCGCCAGCAGCCCGCTCGCCGTCAGGCAGTCCTCGGCGTGATACAGGTCGTGGGCGCCACAGTGGGCGGTCAGGTACCGGGCCAGCTCTTCGGTGCGCAGCCGGACCAGCTCGGCGGTCGATTGTGGCGCGGCCGTCGCGGGGACCAGCCGCAGCCGGGCCCGCAGCGGGCGGAAGAAGCCGCGTCCGTCCTTGTCGAGCGCGTGGAGGGTGACGTCCCAGCCGGCGTCGTGAAGCGCGTCGGCCAGGTGGGCCGCGTGGACGACGCTGCCGCGTGGGAGCGTCGAGTAGGTGAACAGCCCGAGCGACGGCATCAGCGGAGCTCCGCCGTGAAGTGGCGGCGCGCGATCACGTCGGCCATGGGGCGCCCATCCTCGGCGCGCGACAACCGTACGTGCGTCGAGACGCCGTGCCGATCGCGGTCGAGCTGGTACAACGACGCGACCAGGGAGGCACCGAGCGGCAGGTTCTCGTAGTAGTAGACGTCGCGCCGAACCGTGGACGTGGCCAGGGCCCAGTCCCGCGGGGTGCCACCCAGCCCGAGCTGGCGGACGAGCCGCCGCTCCGCCGAGTCGGCGATGGTGACGTAGGAGGCGAAGTAGAGCAGGCCGGCGCCGTTGTAGTCGGCGTAAGGCGAGGGTTCGTAGGTGATGCTGCCGAGCGGCTGGCTGGCGCGCGCCAGCGCGACCCCCGCGAAGGGATCGTCGACCGGCTCGCCCCGCCGGGCCGCCCTGGCCAGCCGCGCGATGACGGGGAGGGGGCCGTCGGGCGCCGTCCACCGGCGCGCCAACGCTGGCGCCAGCGGCGCCGTGCGCAGACCGTGCGGCCCGCGCGCCGCGAACGTCGTCAGCAGCTCGAGCGTGAAGCGGTGCTGTCCGTTGGTGACGACGATGCGACCGTGGGCGCAGGAGCGACCGCACGGGACCACCTCGACCTGGCTGTCGAGCACGTCGTTCTCGCGCACGGCCGCCAGCGGCGCGTCGTAGCGCGCGCGCACCGCCACCACCGTCGGGTAGAGCCGCGCGCCCGCGTCGCCCCGGATCTCGTCGGAGGGGACGCCCAGGCGCTGCCCGATCGCTTCCCACTGCAGCTCGCCGGCGTGGCGAAACAGCCAGTTCTCCGACAGCCCCGCCACATCGAGGTGGGGCATCCCCACGCGAAGCCGGCGCGGAGACGGGGGAGGGGCCGCGCCGCGGGGCGCGAAGACGGGCGAGGTCACCAGGGCCACGCTCACGACGGAAGCGCTCCGCCAAAGCCGGTGAGCGACGTCCGCGCGAGATCCCACACCGTCGCCCGCTCGTCGCCGCCGTGCAGGGTCAGCTTCCGGCTGGCGTCGACCCGCCCCACGACGGCGGCGGCGATATCGCGGGCGGCGAACGCGGCCACGATCTGCTTGCTGTGCGCCGGCGGCGCCGCCAGCAGGAATCCGTAGCTGGGAAACGCCAGCAGCCAGGTCGCCCACGGCACGCCGGCCGGCCGGGGAATCGCGTCGAGCGACAAGGTGGCGCCGACGCTGGAGGCCTCCGCCAGCATGAGCGCGGTGCCGACCAGCCCCCCCATGCTGATGTCCTTCGCCGCCGCCGCCAGCCCGTCCTCGGCGAGGCGCGGCAGCAGCGCGTAGTCGGCGCGCAGCCGCTCGCCGGGCGCGTCGGTGGCGGTGTTCCAGAACGCGTGAAGCGGGTGCATCTGGCCGCGCAGATCGATGGCGGCGATCAGCTCGTCGCCCACGTGCGCGTCGAAGCTGGTCAGCAGCTTGCGCGCCCGTCCCAGGATCGCGGCGGCGAGCGCCGGGTAGGGGCTGTGCAGGTTCGTGTGCCCTCCCACGATGGGGACGCCCAGCCGCGTCGCCGCGTCGGTCATGCCGGCGAGGATCGGCTCGGCCGCCTCGGCGCTGCCGGCGAACAGCGCGTCGACGAGCGCGAGCGGCCGCCCGCCCATCGCGTACACGTCGCTCGTGTTCACCAGCACCGCGCAGAAGCCGGCGAAGCGCGGCTCGCTGGTCACCAGCTCGGGCCACATCCCTTCGGCCGCCAGCAGCAGGAACCCGTCGCCGTCGGGGATGGCGGCCGTGTCGTCGCCGATGCGAACCTCGCCCTTCCCCCACGGCCCCCCGCGCAGGCGCGGCAGGTGGCGTGAAGCCGTCTGGATGTCGCGCTTGTGCTGCACACCCAGCGCCGCGCGCAATGTCACTGCCAGCTCAGGCAGCATCGCAGACCTCGGGCGGTGGGGTGGGGCGAACCTCCGTGGTCGGCAGGTAGCGCTCCAGGTTCGCCTCCATCAGATGGTGCGGTTGCCCGAGCAGCTCCAGCTCTTCCCGCGATTGCCAGTGCAGCCGCCGGAAGAACGTGACGTTGGGGCGCTGCACGGTGGCCCGGAAGCGCCACGCCCCCCAGGCGCGCGCGGTGCCCACGGCAGTCTGGATCAGCCAGCGCCCCACCGCGCCGACGGTGCGAAACTCGGCGGCCACGCCCAGTCGTCCCCCCCACCAGTCGCCGGTCGCTTCTTCCCAGATGCGCACCACGCCGACCACGCGGGGTGGTTGGCCCACCTCGGCGACCAGACAGACGATCGGGATCGCATGCCCGTCGACGGCGTCGCGATCATGGGGCGAGAACAGC
>DASYCK010000072.1:0-9341 GCA_036500205.1 Polyangia bacterium
CGGGAACGCGCGCCAACCAAGGCGCCGAGGAGGTCCGCCGGACCTCCGTTCGCGTCGATGGCCGCCACATCTTCGCGGTTACCTGCCTGGTGCCGCGGAACCACTGGGACGAAGCGAAGGAGAGCTGCTGGGCGGCCCACGACACCTTTGCTCTGCTGAAGGGAACCGGCGAGGCCCAGCTCGAGACCTGGCTCACCGCCGTGGGGAAAGCCCCCGATTTCGTCATGGCCCATCCCGCGAGCTGGTCGGCCACGCCGGTGGCATCGCCGCCGCCCGGGATCTCGGCCATGGACGTTCGCCTGGTGAAAGACAAGGACACGTTGCTCGCGTACGTGCAGGTGAAGGTCGAGCTGCTGGCGCACGGGGCGCCGATCGCGTCCCTGGAGCAGCTTCGCGACAAGAGCCTGGAAAAGCTGAAGGGAATTGGCTTCGTCGCGGGCGGTCCCCTGTCCCGCCTTACCGAGAACGATGATCCGCGCTCGATGGCGGTGGCCGGGTGGTTGGGCGGTTTCGTCGGCGACGGTCGGACCAGTGGCAGCACCGGTTCGGGCGATGCGACGGCGAGGCTGGGGTTCGTTCGTAGGGATAGCCACCTGGTGACGTTTCTGGTTCTCTCGCCAACGGCCCATGACGACACGATGGTGGCGCTTCGCGCGCAGAGGGCATTCGAGATTGCCCGCGCCACGTTGCGGGTGGATTGAGCATGTTCGAGAACGTCGTCGTGACGCAGCGATTTGGCGTCTCATGGACGATGGCAAGGTGCTCCGCCATCGTCGGAGCAGGGCTGATGGTGCTCGCGGCGCTGCTGTTCTGGGCGCTGTTCAAGCACAGTAAAGGCACCGTTCGCCGCCTGGCGCCCGAGGAGGCAGGCCGGGTGGCCTTGTACGGGAGGGGCGCGCAGGCGCCCGGCCCCGAAGAAGTGATCAAGGGCGTGGGCGTGGGCGCGGGCGTCGAGCTCAATGCCAACATCGACGGTCTGCGAAAGGCGGCGCGCCGCGGCGACTGGACGACGTTCTGGTTGTGGCCCCTGCTGCTGTCCAGCGCCTGCATCGGCGTCTGGTTCATGTTCACGGCCATCCTTCTGGCGGCCTCGGCGCCCGGGCTCATCGAGGGCGTCCTGTCATTGCTCATTCTGTTGATGCTCTTTGTGGCCTGGTTCATGCCTTGGGCAGCCGTCCACACCAACATCGATAGCAACGTAGGCAAGCCCAAGCGTGAGACCACGGCAGCGAAGCCCTGAGCGCTTTGGTCATGGAGATTGACTGGAAAGGGGTTGGCCTGTACGCGGGGGTCCTGTCGAGCGGTCTCCGGATCGCCTGCACTCGAGATAGCGCCAAGTTCGGGATGCGCCCGGTCAGGGAAGCCGCGGACCCGGAGCGGCTCGCCGCGCTCTGGCGCAGCAACGAACCGGGATGACAGCGACGTTCCGGATGAGCTTCGCCCTTTCCGGGGGAGGTCTGCTCGTGTTCGCGCTGGTGTCGAGTTGCGCCCGCCCGAAGGAGACGACGCCTTCCGCGGTGGGGCCACCGGCGGATGACGGCGCGCCGATCTGCACGGCGCTGGCGGCGCGCGGGCCTCTCGCGGAGCGCTTCGCCACCATCTTTCCGCTCGACCGGGGGGGGAGCCTGTTCGTCCTCGGGCCCGCAGGCACCGAGCCGGTCGCGCGAGCGCTCGAACCCTTCGGCTTACGGGAAGCACGCGTGATCGGCTGCCAGCCGGACAGCGTGGTGCTGTTCATCCCGGCCGTCGACAGCCGGGGCGCCGAGAAGATCGAAGAGCGCCTGCTCGCCGTGGTCCCCAAGAGCCGTGTGCGCGAGAAGCTGATGGCGCCACCGCGCGGGCCGTCCCAGCAAGAAACGAGTTTTCCTTAGGCGAACTGGGATATCCTGGCAACGCAACCATGGCGAACCACGGAGACCTGCTTGCTCGACGATAGGCGCCGATTTCTATCGCCGTGGGACGGCCCGCTGGTGGCGGTCTCCTCGGCCCGCGCCACCCCGGACGAGCGGGATGAGGCGTTGCCACCCGCTCGCGCCCGCTCCATCGCCGACCGGCTCTCCGCGGAGATGTCGCGGGACATCCTGCTCGAGCTGTACGAGCTGTCGACCGGGCAGCGCATCGAGCCGGCGATCGTCCGCGCTGACGAGCCCTTGACACGAGAGGTGGCGCGCGCCGCCACCGAGGGCAGGTTGCTGTTCCTCGAGGGCTGGAACGACGACCGAGGTTCGCAAAAGGGGGAAAGCCCCATCGCCAGGAGCGAAACCACGGAGGACAAACTGGTGCGCGAGGCGATGGGCGAACGCCGCGAAATCCCCTTCGAAGGGCGTCGCTACCGCTTGCTGCCGGCCGCCCGATTCAAGACCGCGCGCCTGTCCAACTTCCGGGTGGTCTCGGGGGCGGAGGCGCGGGGCGTGATCGAACGGATGCAACAGCGGGCGGCGCGGACGCCTCGCGCTCAGGACCTCTGGACCGCGGTCGCGCAGAACCTCCTCGACGGCAAGGGCGGCAAAGGTCTGTTGCTGCTGCGCGACCGGCCGTCCGGCGAGCACGAGCGGCGGGCGGCGGACGAGCCGTCGATGACGCCTTCGCAGCTGAAGGCCCAGATCGCCCCGACGGACTGGATCGAGATCAAGGTCGTGTACGACGACGACGGCTCCCCCTTCGACGGAGCTTGCTCGCTGGTCCTTCCGGACGGCAGGGAGGTCAGCGCCACGCCCGATGAGGACGGCATCGCCCGCTTCGAGGGCCTGCAGCCCGGCGATTGCCTGCTGTCGTTTCCGGACCTGGACGCCTCGTCCGTCCAGCCCGGCTGACGAGACGAATCTCGAGCCGGGGCGCCGGTGCGCCAGCGGTCCCTACTTCGTCCCGAACAGCCGATCCCCCGCGTCCCCCAGCCCTGGAAGAATGTACCCGTGCTCGTCCAGCCGCTCGTCGACCGCGGCCGTGAAGATCGGCACCTCGGGGTGCACCTCCTGAAAGTTCGCCAGCCCCTCCGGCGCGGCCAGGATGCACACGAACTTGATTGATTTCGGTTTGGCGACCTTGATGCGTTCGACGGCGGCGATGGCGCTGTTGCCGGTGGCCAGCATGGGGTCGACGACGATGATGTCGCGGTCGCTCATCTCGCTGGGCATCCGGAAGTAGTACTCGACGGCGCCCAGGGTCTGCGGATCGCGGTAAAGGCCGATGTGGCCGACGCGCGCCGACGGCAGGATGCGCAGCATGCCGTCGACCATGCCGCTGCCGGCGCGCAGGATGTTCACCAGCACCACCTTCTTCCCGTCGAGCATGGGGGCCTTCATGCGCGCCAGCGGCGTCTCGATCTGTTCGTAGGTGAGCGGCAGATCCCTGGTCACCTCGTAGGCGAGCAGCATGCTGATCTCGCCGAGCAGCGCGCGGAACGAGCTGGTGCTGCGCTCCTTCTGGCGCATCAACGTGAGCTTGTGCTGGATGAGCGGGTGGTCGATGACGCTGACGGGGATGGGTGGCATCTGGGTCCTCGTTTCAGAATACGGTGCCGTCGCTGTTCACGCGGATGGGCGGGCTTCCGTCGGGGCGGCGCTCTTTCGCCAGCACCCGCCCGGTCCGCCACGTTCCCCCCTCCAGCACGGCGGCCAGGGGAAGCTCGTCGGCGGACAATGACAGCTGGCGGCGCATCTCGACGGCCACGCGGTCGAGCAGAGCAATCGTCAGCGCCCGCCACTCGACGATCAGCGACGAGGACACGTCGTGGGTCGCCCCCAGCACGCCGGAATGCTTCGGCACCAGCACGCCGCCGTCGACGAACAGGCCGCCGTTACGATACTCGGCCAGCCCCGTCAGCTGATCCTTGCCGGTGATGCGCACGCCGCTCTGTTCGAGCGGCTCGCACAGCGAATAGGTCAGCCACTGCGACAGCTTGTGAAAGGGGACGCGCCCGACGGCAGGGTGCGTCCACACGTCGCCGAGGTTCTTCCCGGCGCACACCTCGCGCCCCGGCCAGATCTCGCCCAGGCCATCGAGCACCGCATCGAGCACCGCCGTGGCGGGCAGGGCGCCGCCCCGCGCCTGCGCGCGCAGGTACAGGCCGAGGTGACCCAAGCGTGGCTCCCCGAAGATGTCCGACCGCTGCCCGACCACTTCGCCGAGCCGCCGCAGAATTCCCACGCGGCCGCTCGACCCGACCAGCGGGTTGTCCGCCGTCACCTGAAACGCGCGCGCCAGGTCATCCTCGCTGAACCGCGCCAGCGCTCCCGCGTCGGCCCGAAGCGGCGCCGTCGCCGCGTCCGACAGCGCGCCGCTCGCGTACAGGTGGTAGCTCGCCACCGCCAGCCCCTCCGACCGCGCGTAGGTCCCGCCGTCGACCCCAGCCTCGTGATACGACCAGCGCTCGCCCGCCCCGGCGTCGAGCAACACGCTCGTGATCGCCAGCTCGATCTTCACGCACAGCCGTTCTTCGTCGGAGGCCGACACGTCTGCCAGGCGACGGTCCAGCTCGGCCACGCGGTCGACTCCGCCCACGCCGAAGTGGCGAAAACGCGTGTGATCGGGGATGGCGCGCACGTCGGGATACGCGGCGCGCGTGACCTCGACGACCCGCGCCACCAGCGCCGGCAGGCCGGCCTCGTGGATGGCGAAGTGCTCCAGCCCGCCGCGCAGGCCCAGCTGATACAGCGCCTCGGCGCGCTCGCGGATGGCGCGCGGGGTGGCGAGGGTGCGTGCCTCCGCCTGCTCGGCGGCACTCGGGGCTCCGGCGGGCGGCATCACTCGGACAGGGCCCGCCCCTTCGCCTTCGCCAGCTCGCCCTCGTTCGGCACCGCCCCGTCGGTGAAGTAGCCGGCCGCCATCTTCGCGTCCATCTCGACCCGCGCGTCCTCGGGGATCAGCTCGTCGGGGATGGGCACGCGCGTGACGATCTCGATGCCCGAGCGGACGATGGCGTCGTGCTTCATGTTGCTCATCGACACGAAGCGGTCGATCTTCGTGATGCCCAGCCAGTGCAGCGCGTCCGGCATCAGCTCTTGAAAGCGCATGTCCTGCACGCCCGCCACGCACTCGGTGCGGGCGAAGTACTGCTCGGCGCGATCGCCGCCGCTCTGCCGTTTGCGCGCGTTGTACACCAGGAACTTGGTGACCTCGCCCAGGGCGCGCCCCTCCTTGCGGTTGTAGACGATCAACCCGGCGCCCCCGCCCTGCGCCGTGCGCACGCACTCTTCCACGCCGTGCGCCAGATAGGGGCGGCAGGTGCAGATGTCCGAGCCGAACACGTCCGAGCCGTTGCACTCGTCGTGCACGCGCGCCGTCAGCAGCTTGTCGCGATCGGGGATGGTGGTGATGTCGCCGAACATGTACACGGTCATTCCCCCGATGGGCGGCAGGAAGACGTTCAGATCGCCGCGCGTCACCAGTTCGGGGAACATCCCCCCGGTGTGCTCGAACAGGGTGCGACGCAGGTCGGCCTCGCTGCAGCCGAAGCGCTTGGCCACGCCGGGCAGGTACCAGACCGGTTCGATGGCGGCCTTGATGACGACCACGTCGCCCGTCTCGCGCAGCACGGCGCCGTCCGCCTGCAGTCGCCCGGCGTTCACGGCGTCGGCCAGCTCGGGCAGGCGGATGTGGGCCTTGGTCACCGCGATGGTGGGCTGGATGTCGTAGCCCTGCTCGAAGTAGCCGCGAAATGCCTCGCTGACCACGGCGCCGTAAGGATCGAGGGAGACGATCTTCTCGGGATCGCCCCAGCTGGGGAACGGGCCCAGCACGTGCGTGGGCGACGTGTTCGTCAGGTCCGGCTTGCGCAGCGGATCGAGCGCGCCCGCCGCCACGGCCAGCGCCCGGTAGACCGAATACGAGCCCGAGTGCGTGCCGATCACGTTGCGCTGGGCCCGGTTGGTGACCGTCGCGACGACGGGCCCGCGGGTCGTCGGATCGGAGGCGCCCCACTGGATGGGCACCGGCTTCGGTCCGTGACCGCCCGGGTGCGAGGTGAGGACGATCGCCTTCGGCTGCTTCTTCTTCGGGGGCTCGGTGCTCACGTCGGCTTCCTCAGGACATCCAGGTGGCGTCGGACTGCAGCGCCCACTTGGTGGTGACTTTTTTCAGATCGCTCCAGAACTCGACGGCGCCGGGGCCGGTCATGTCGCCGTGCCCCAGCTTCGAATCGCGCGTGCCGCCGAACGAGAACGGATCGCGCGGCACCGGCACGCCGACGTTGACGCCGATCATGCCGCTGTGGGCGCGGCCACCGACGTGGCGGGCCACGGCGCCGCTGGTGGTGAACACGCTGGTGGCATTGCCGAACGGGCTGGCGCGATCGATGGCCAGCGCCTCGTCCAGGGTGGCCACGCGCAGCACCGTCAGCACCGGGCCGAACAGCTCGATCCGGGCGCAGGCCATGTCGGGGCGGGCCCGGTCGAGCACCGTGGGGCCGAGCCAGTTGCCGCCTTCGTAGCCGGGCGGCGGTGGGGTGCGGCGTCCGTCGGTCAGGACCACGGCCCCCTGCTTCTCGGCCTCGGCGATGGCGTGGTCGAGGCGCTCGCGGGCGGTGCGATCGATGAGCGCGCCCATGCCACCGCCCAGCGGAATCTGCGCCGCGCGCGCGGCGATCTTCTCGACGAGGCCGCCCGCGTCGCCCACCGCGATCAGCAGGCTGACCGCCATGCAGCGCTGGCCGGCGCAGCCGGTGAACGAATCGACCACGCTCTGCACGGTCAGCCGCTCGTCGGCGTCGGGGACGACGATGACGGCGTTCTTCGCGCCGCCCAGGCACAGCGCGCGCTTGCCGGCGGCGCCCGCCTTCGCGTACACCGCCTTGGCCGCCGGCGACGAGCCGACGAAGCCGATGGCGCGCACGCCCGGGTGCTCGGCGAGCGCCTCGGCGGCCTCACGGTCACCGTGCACGATCGAGAAGATCCCCGCCGGACAGCCGGCCTGCATCATCAGCTCGCCGAGCCGACCGGCCGACAGCGGCACCTTCTCGGACGGCTTGAGGATGAAGGCGTTGCCCACGGCCAGCGCGATGGGGAACATCCACAGCGGCACCATGGCGGGAAAATTGAACGGCGTGATGCCGGCCACGACGCCCAGCGGCTCGCGGCGGTACTCGCAGGTGACCCCGCGCGACACCTCGAGCGCGCCGCCGCCGTCCGAGCTGGGGAGGGCCGTGGCGAAGTCGACCACCTCGAGCCCGCGCTGGATGCCGGCCCGTGCCTCGTCGGGGGTCTTGCCCGATTCGGAGGCGACCGTGTTGGCCAGATCGTCGAGGGACTGCAACGTCAGCTCGCGGAAGCGGGCCAGCACCGCCGTCCGTTCGCGCAGCGGCGTGGCGGCCCAGGCGGGCCAGGCCTGGGCGGCGGCGGTCACGGCGGCGTCGACGTCGGCGCTTCCCGATAGCCCGACGCGGCCTATGAGCCGGCCGTCGTAGGGGCTGAGAATGTCGCGGGTCCGGCCAGACCTTCCGCCGCGCTGAAACACGCCGCCGACGAGGTTCTGGCAATCGACTGGCTCCCGCGGCAGCGTGACCAGGACCGGGGCCGACTCGCGCTTGATCGATTGCACCACCCGTAATCATAGCGCCCCTGGGCGGCTTTCACAGTTTCGGGCGGCATCGCTTAGAGTCGACCTCATGCTTCCGATGCTGATCGGGATCGCGGGGGGAACAGGCAGCGGCAAGACCACGGTGGCGGAGAAGCTGGCCGAGGCGATGCCGGCCGAGCGCGTGGCGCTGATCTCGCACGACTGGTACTACCGCGATCGCAGCCACCTCGATGCCGCCGCGCGCGCGCGCATCAACTTCGACGAGCCCGACGCGCTGGAGAACGATCTGCTGCTCGGCCATCTGCTGGCGTTGAAAGCCAACCGCGCCGTGGCCTGTCCGCAGTACGACTTCGCCTCACACACCCGCGGCAGCAAGCAGCGTCAGGTCGCCCCCTGTTCCATCATCCTGGTCGAGGGGATCCTGCTGTTCGCGGTGGAGGCCCTCCGCGAGGTGTTCGACCTGCGGCTGTTCGTCGACACCGATGACGACGTCCGGCTGCTCCGCCGCGTGCGGCGCGACATCGAGGAGCGAGGGCGCGACATCGACTCGATCGCGACGCAGTACCTGGGGACGGTGCGCCGCATGCACCAGCAGCACGTCGCCCCCAGCCGCGCCCACGCTCACCTGATCATTCCCGAAGGGGGAGAAAATGCTCCCGCGCTGGAGGTCATCGTGAGCCGGCTGCTGTATCTGCTCGACCGGGAACGAACCGCGCAGGTCTGACATCCGCGTCTGGACCCGGGGGGCCGGGTAAACAGGATCTCGGGCACGCGCCAAATCTGGCGGGCTAGCAAAAACACGGATACTCTCCCCGGCGCCCAGAATGTGGTGGGTGACGTGGACCGAGTGGAGGTGGTGATTGGCGCGCAACGATCAGATCGTCCGCATTTTGAGCGTCGCCCGAGCATTGGCGTCGTCGCGCCGTGGTGTTTCCCTGACGGGGCTGGCGATCCGCGAAGGCTGGAACTGGCGCACGGTCTACCGCGATGTCCAGGCTCTGGAGGCGGCGGGCTTCCCGATCGAGACGGTGGATGGTCGCCATCGCTTGCCCGCCGGCTGGTCCATGCCCAACCTTCCGGGCATCGAGGCCGACGAGATCCTGGCCTTCTACGCCGTCCGCGCTCTAGCCGGCACCTGGCGTACCACCGCGGTCGGGAAGCCGCTCGACCGACTGTGGATGAAACTGACCAGCGGACAACGTGGCCAGGGCGGTCAAGGCTCCCTGCTCCCCGTGATGCAAGAGCCGTGGTTCGCGGTGCGCTCCCCGATCGCCATCGACTACCGTGCCCACGACAAGATCATCGCGACCTTCGACCGCGCCGCGCGCGACCGCCTGGCCGTGACCTGCTGCTACCGCGCCCTGTCGACCAAGACGGTGACCGCGCGGCTACTGGAACCCGGCGAGCTGTACTGGGATCCAACGCTGGAGACGCTGTACGTGATCGCCTGGTGCCGGTTGCGCCAGGCCGTGCGTGTCTTCGCCGTGCACCGCTTCGTTGCCGCCAGTTTGACCGACGAGACCTTCGCGCCCCGGGCGGCGGCGAGATCCGCGGTCGCGCTGAAGAACGCCTTCAAAATATGGCGCAGTGAGAACGTCCAGACGGTCCGAATCCGGTTTGACGAGACGGCTGCCGAGGAGATCCGCGAACGGACCTGGGCGCCTCGACAGCGGATCGAGGAGGTCGCCAGTGGGGGGCTGGTGTTGACGATGGCGGTTGCGGGAACGTCGGAGATCGAGCGCTGGGTGCTGGGGTACGGCGGGGCCGCCGAGGTGCTCGTGCCAGAGGGATTGCGGGCGCGGGTGGCGGAGTTGGCGGGGGCGGCGGCG
>DASYCK010000073.1:0-24805 GCA_036500205.1 Polyangia bacterium
CTCCGAACGTCTGCGCCTACTCGCCCGCCACCGCGGCCTGGAATTGCACCGTCATCTCCTGCGGCGGGTAGCGCCGCCCGCCCGCGGCCAGCTCCGCGCTAGGTCGTCGCGATCAGCATCTGCTCGGAGCTGCCGGGGCGCAGACCGTCGGCGCGGCCGGCGAAGTAGCGCTGCACGACCTCGTCGCGCGAAACGACGCGCGCTTCCTTGAAGCCGCAGGCGCGCGCGAGCTCCACGATCTCGGCGGGCGCGAAGAAGCTGATGAAAGGGGTGCCGGCGGCGCGCGCGCCCTTCTCGGCGATCTCGCGGCCGGCGCGCTCTTCGGGATCGGCCAGATCCATCGGCAGGATGAAGGTCATCGCCAGCGTCGACCCCGGGCCGAGGCCCGCCACCTGGCGTAGCGTCGCGGCGATCGCCTCCTTGGTCAGGTACATGCTGACGCCGGTTGAGGCGACGACCGCGGGCCGGGCGGCGTCGAAGCCGGCGGCCGCCAGCCGGTCGAGCCAGGAGTCGCCCGCCTCGAAGTCGACCGGGACCAGGTGCAGCCAGGGCGGGACGCCGAAGCCGAGGTCGACCAGGCGCCGGCGCTTCCAGGCCTGGGTGCCCGGCTGATCGACCTCGAAGACGTGCAGGCGCCCGCCGGCTCCGCTCTCTCGGCCCTCACCGCCCACCTCCGGCCGCCGCTGGGCGAAGGTGTCGAGACCGGCGCCCAGGATGACGTACTGGCCGACGCCGCGGGCGGCCTCGGCGGCGACCAGATCCTCGACCACGCGGGCGCGCGCCACGATGCCCGCCCGGAAGGTCCGCGTGAAGCCCGGATCCATGTCCCGCCGCTCGCGCCAGGCGTCCTCGGGCGCTGCGAGCCGCAGGCCGATCTCGTCGGCGAACACGTGCGGAGGCGGATCGACCGCCACGTGCAGCGCCCGCCAGAGGGCGACGCGGACGGCGGTGTGATCCGGTTCGGTAATGGTCGATCCGTCGGACATGGCGGAGAGAGCTTAGCGCGCCGTGGCCGCGTGCGTGGCCCGGCAGTCGACGACGTCGTGCCAGGCGAACGACGGATGGAGATCGGTCGCGGCGCCGCCCGGCAACTCCTCGCGCGCCGAGAAGGCCAGCCGCACCTGCATCCCCGTGCCCGCCGGGATGAGGTCGCGCCGCAGGACGTAGCGGGCGCCCGGCTTCATCGGAAGGGCGAAGATGGCGACCGGAAGCTGCCCGGTGAAGTAGGTGCCGGTCGAGAGGGCGTAGCCGTTGTTCGGAATCCGCCGCGTGAGCTCGACGACGTGACACCCCGGCAAGAGCTCGAACGGCCCGCCGAGGTCGGTCACGTCGTGGTCGTCGACGCGGGCGATCGGCCCGATCAGCGTGGCCACCTGGTCGGGCGGCAGGCGCACCGTCGCCGCGTTCGGGTAGAGCGCGATCGCGGGTGGCTCGCTGCCCAGGCACCCGAGCGCGAGCGTCGCCGCCAGCAACGGGAAGAGGAGGAGCGGGCGCGCCGTCACCCCTTTAGCGTGCCCCGAACGGATGGATCAGCGCAACCTGTTCGCCGGGGCCGTGCACGCCTTCGATCAGAATCCCCTCGACGTCGGCCGTCTTCGAGGGACCCGTGCAGAAGATCACATTCGGATCGTCGCCGAGCGCGGCGATGGCGGTGCCGACGTCGGGCAGAATCCGGTCGGGCGCCAGGACCGCGACGTGGATCCAGGGGGCCAGCGCGCCGAGGCGGGTGGCGGTGCCGGCGTCGTCGAGGATCAGCGAGCCGGTCTCGGCGATGGCGGCGCGGGCGCGCGTGATGCCGAAGCGATAGTCGTCGACGCGGGCGCGATCGAACGTCGACTCGAGGGCGAGGCCGACCCCCAGCGCGGGCGCCAACCAGCCGATCAGCGCGGGATCGCAGTAGCCGCGCGTGGCGCCCTGCTCCACCAGCCAGGCGCCCAGCGCGGCCACCTCGGTGAATGCCCGGCCCCGGACCGACTCCAGCCGCTCGCGGAACCGCCCGACCACGTCGCCGGCCGCGCGCGCGCCGAGGGTGAGCGCGACGTCGCTCGGATAGTCGGGGAGCGGGTGCTTGTCCGCGACGCCGGCCAGGGCCGCCTTCACGCGCTCGAAGATCAGCCGGCGCGCGTCGCTCATGCCGGTTCCTTCCCGGGGCGCGTCTGGCGTGGCTGGCGTTGCTTCATCCACCTGCGGAAGGCGCCGCCCCGCCAGGGCGGCAGCGTGTGGTTCGCCGCCCAGACGCGCAGCGCGCGCGGGCGGAGCGGGCCGGGGACGAGGCCGAGCAACTTGCCGGCCGCGAGCGCGCGGCGCCAGGAGGCCGGGCGCGAGGCGAGGCGCGCGAACGAGGCCATCGACGGCGAGGCGCCCGCCGGGCGCGCGCCGGCGCGCTTGCCGCGATCGCGCAGGCGCAGCAGCAGATCGGGGATCGGGATGTTGACCGGGCAGACCTCGTTGCAGGCGCCGCACAGGCTGGAGGCGCGCGGGAGATCGGCCAAGTCGGTGAAATGCTCGCCCGCGAGCAGCGGCGTCAGCACGGCGCCGACCGGGCCCGAGTAGACGCCCCGGTAGGCGTGGCCGCTCGCCTGGCGGTAGACGGGGCAGACGTTGAGGCAGGCGCCGCAGCGGATGCAGCGCAGGATCTCGCGGCAGTCGCCGGCCAGGATCTCGCTGCGGCCGGCGTCGAGGAAGATGACGTGCATCTCGTCCGGGCCGTCGGGCTGCGCGGCGGCGCGCGGGCCGGAGATGAACTCGGTGTAGACCGAGAGCGTCTGCCCGGTCGCCGAGCGCGCCAGCAGGTTCAGGAAGATGGCGAGGTCGCGATCGCGCGGCACCAGCTTCTCGATCCCGCAGAGCGCGATGTGGCAGCGGGTGGCGGCCAGACAGAAGCGCGAGTTCCCCTCATTGGTGACCAGCACCAGGCGCCCGCTCTCGGCGGAGACGAAGTTGGCGCCGCTGATGCCGACGTCGGCCTCCAGGTACTTGCGGCGCAGGTGGGCGCGCGCGCGGCGGGTGATGACCTCGGGCGTGTCGTCGTAGGGGCCGAGCCCGTGCCCTTCGAAGGTGCGCGCCACCTCGGTCCGATCGCGGTGCATGATCGGCTTGACGATGTGGCTCGGCTTATCCTTGTCGAGCTGCACGACGAACTCGCCCAGATCGGTCTCCACCGACTCGACGCCGTGCCGCTCGAGGAACGCGCCCAGCTCGATCTCCTCGGTGGCCATGCTCTTGGTCTTGACGACCCGCTTGGCGCCGCGCGCTTCGAGAATGCCGAGCACCGTCCGGCAGGCCTCCTCGGCGTCGACCGCGAAGTGCACCTTGGCGCCGTGCGCCTCGAGCTGCGCGACGGCGCGTTCCAGGTAGAGGTCCAGGTGATCGAGCGTGTGCTGCTTGATCTCGCCGGCCAGCTGCCGCAGCGAATCGGGATCGCCAAAGTCGCGTGTCAGCGATTTGAGCCGCTTGTCGTACTCCGCCTTGCTGCCGAGGCGGACGGCGTTGCGACGCCCCTCGGCCTGCCCGGCGGCGAACGCGTCGACCGGCTCGCCCTTCACGCCCGGACCTCCGTAGGGACTGCCGCCCGCGCGTTGAGCGCGTCGCGCAGCACCTGCGCCAGGTGCAGCGTGCGCAGCGGCCGCCCCGCCTTCTCGGCCAGGCCGGCCACGTGCATGAGGCAGCTCGAATCGGCCGAGACCAGCACGTCGGGCTTCGCCGCCAGCACGTGGTCAATCTTGAGCGTTCCGATGGCGCGCGAGATCTGCGGGAAGGCGACCGAGAACGTCCCGCCGAAGCCGCAGCACTGCTCGGCCTCGCCAATCTCGACGACTTCGACGCCTTCGATCGACTTCAACAACGTCAGCGCGCCCGCGGCGTAGGCCGTCCCGCGCGAGTGACAGGAGCGGTGAAACGCCACCCGCAGCGGCAGCTTCCCCGGCCAGCGCGTGATCCCCAGCGCGCGTACGACGAAGTCTCCGAGCTCCCAGGTCCGCGCCGCCAGCGCGCCCACGGCGCCGCTGTCCGATTCGCCCTCGAACAAGAGCAGCGCGCCGTGCGAGACCATCCGCGCGCACGATCCCGACGGCACCACCACCGGCTCCCCCGCGTCGAACACCTTGAGCGCGTGCCGCGCCACCGTCCGCGCCGCCGGCCAGTCGCCGCTGTTGAACGCTGGCTGCCCGCAGCAGGTCTGATCCTCGGGGAACGCCACCTCACAACCGAGGTGCTCGAGCACCTCGACCGTCGCCCGCGCCACGTCGTCGAAGAACGCGTCGCAAAGACACGTCGCCATGAGCTGGACGCGCCGCCCGGTCATCGCCGCACCTTAACACAGCCGGGGGTTGCGCTCCGTGCATACGCCGGTATGCTTCGTGTATGCGCCGAATCACCATCAGCCTCGATGACGATCTGGCCCGCCTGGCGGAGGCCGAGGTCAAGGCTGGCCGGGCGCCCTCGGTCAGCGCCTGGATCGCGAACGCCATCCGCGCCAAGGCCCAGGCCCGCGCGGAGCTCATCGCCGACTTCGAAGAGCTCGAGCGCCGCGACCCGACGCCTCCGGAGATCATCGAATCCACCGCCCGCGTGCTGGGGCTATCCCCCGCCGCCGTCCGAAAGATCCTCAAGGGCCGCCGCGGTCGTCAGGGCGCGCGCCGGGCAGCATGAAGCCACTCGTCCTGGACGCGGGCGCCCTCATCGCGATCGATCGTGGAACGACAGACGTTCGCGCCTATGTCCTGGCTGCCGCGAGCGCCAGGGCCGAGCTGTCGACAAGCTCAGCCGCGGTCGCCGAGATCTGGCGCGGCGGCCGCCAGGCCAGGCTCGCTCGATTCCTCAACAGCGACCTCGTGACCGAAGTTCCGCTCGATGCCGAGGCCTCGCGCCGGATCGGCGCGCTCGCGGCGGCCGTCGGGTCCCGTGACGTCGTCGACGCTCACGTCGCCCTCATCGCGCTCGATCGCGACGCCGTCGTATTGACCAGCGATCCGGACGACATCGCGCGCTGGGGCATCCCGGACGACCGCATCGTGCGTTGCTGATCGGTCAAATTCGCCGCCGCCCAGCCTTCGCACTTCGCTTGCGGTCGGTCTCAGGGCGCGGGTTAGCCGGCACTTGGAGCCTATCCTTATCCAACGGCTCGCCGTCGGGCACGCTCGACAGCGCACCTAGGAACCGCTTTCGATTGCCGTGCTTCGCACGCGCCGAAAGGTATTCCTCCGTCAGCAGGGCAGCCATCTTCTCGCCAACCGCTGCGCTGATCAGTTGGTTAATCGAGACCCCCTCTTGCTCAGCGACCTCACCGAGTCGGCGGTGGAGGGATTCCGGCAAGCGCAGACTAAGGGTACTCATCTTCGTATCCTTTCCAGCATCTGTTGCGGAGACCAGACCTTCAGACCTAACCTCTCGGCTCCGACGAAGTCCCGTCGATTGTGGGTGACGATGGCATGCGCCCCAGCCGCGACCGCGACCTCGACGACCATGTCGTCGTTCGCGTCCCGAAGGAAGGGCCGCCAGAGGAAGAACACCTGCTGCTGCCGGGCCACGCTGCAGACGTAGTCGATGATGTCTCCCACTTGGCGCACGCTGAGCGGCCCACGGTGGCGCAGCATCGCATCCTCATACTCAAGAGCGAGCGGAACCGAAACCGCAACGTCAAAGCGATCGGACCCGAGTCGCTCGAGTAGCGCGAAAGACGCTCCCCGCCGGGAGCGCAGCGCTGAGACGAGAACGCTGGTGTCGAAAATGACCAGGGGACCGGGCACGACCGCATGGTATCACAGACAATACCACGTCAACAGCGAGCCTGCCACCCGAGTGCGCCGGTCAGCGTCACGTCCGTCAACGACCTGGCGTTCAGCGGCCGCGCGAAGCGCCGTCCGTCTGCAACGCCTTTATGGGTTAGTTAGCCAGACCTAC
Source organism: Polyangia bacterium (assembly GCA_036500205.1). Taxonomy (GTDB): domain Bacteria; phylum Myxococcota_A; class Polyangia; order Fen-1088; family Fen-1088; genus DASYCK01. Next base: position 5,902 of record DASYCK010000073.1, read on the forward strand.
TGAACTATCTGGGAGGTGCCGACGACATTCCAGGCGCCGTCCGTCTTGTCGAAGCGGATGACAAGGATCGTACAGTCGTCAGGGACGGGGGAGCAGCATCCGGCCCACGCTTCGACGAGACCATCTCGCCGACCGACCTTCAGCAGGGAAACATTAGTATATTGCCGCGCGATTGCCGTGATGGTCTGAGCGTCCTCGGGTTCGACGCCCTGAATCCGCGGCGCCCCGGTCACCAGCATCGGTTTATCACGCGGACCGCAGCTCCCAGGATGGGCGGGCGGCTTTTGCGATGCTCCGCCTTCGGCAGGCGTGGGCACAGCGGTTACGATGGCGGGTTGAGATGCAGCGTTCGGCACACCGACGCTACGACATGCCGCGACCGTCCAGAGGAAACTGACCGCTACCAGCTGTATTCCCGTCGGCATCGTTGTTCGTTCTGGCTAACGATACTGGAATTCAACGGCGAGCGCCCGCCTGCGAAGCGAGGAAGGGGGATCGCCCGCTGCAACTCCGGGTTGGGCAGCTACCCCTCGGGCTTGCTTCGCTCAGACCCCACACAACCATGCCCACGTCGATGCGTCAGCAGCGCCGGGACGACAAGTACAGGAATGGGAAATCCCCCCGACGGGCAACGATGCCTCGCAACCAAACGGGTACCGTAACCCGTTGGCGTTCACGCCGCCGTCGGGTGCTTGGCAACCGCCGTCCGCGCCTTTCGGGAGGGGGTCACAATCGGGTATGAAAGCTGCGGCGTCCGTTCCGCCGTCCACTGCCTTGGCGGCGCCGCAACCGACGTTGGCGATCGGCGCCAAGAGAGTTGCCAACAGGACACCGCATAGGGCCGGCTTGACAGACGTCCTCGTCACTCTGCAGAGATGCAAGCACTCTGTGAGCCAAGCTGACGGATGGATCATCAAAACTTCCTGCCGCGCAGGTCATCTCGGCTCCGAAACCCGCTCATGATGGCCTCGTGCGCCTTTCGGAGCACAGCGCCCCGAGAATGCCTTCGAGCAACTCCACCCCGAGCTTCACGTTGTCTGCCCAGTCAGAATGGAACGACCGGCTCACGCCTGACCGTGGGTTACGTTCGGCCTCGGTGAAGAGCCCAACCGCAGAGCCACAAAGGAGGAGCCGGTCATGATGAAGAGTACACGATACGTGGGATTGGATGTGCACGCGGAGACGATCGCGGCGGCGATCGGCGAAGGCCACGGAAAGACGCGGAGTCTCGGGCAGTTCCCGAATCGCCCGGAATCGGTTCGGAGGTTCATCGAGCAGCTTGGCGGCCCGGAGGGACTCAAGATCTGCTACGAGGCGGGGCCGACGGGGTACGCGTTGTACTGGCAGCTGACGAAGATGGGCATCGAGTGCGAGGTGGTGGCGCCGTCGCTGATTCCGAAGAAGCCCGGCGAGAAGATCAAGACGGACCGTCGAGACGCCGAGAAGTTGGCGCAGTGCTACCAGAGCGGGACGTTGACGGCCGTGTGGGTCCCCGACGCCGCGCACGAAGCGTTGCGGGATCTGGTGCGCGCGCGGGCTGCGACCAAGCGAGACGAGAGCCGGGCAAAGCATCGCCTCGTGAAGTACCTGCTGCGAAACGGGCTTCGTCACCCTGAGGACTGTCGCGCGTGGACGCACCCTTGGTGGCGGTGGGTGCAGGGGATCAAGCTCGACTTCGAACCGCAGCAAGTCACGCTCGCCGACTGCGTCGCCGAGGTGCTCCACCAGCGCGAGCGGGTGGGTCGCCTCGACCTCGCCATCGACCGCGCGATCGAGTCCGCGCCGCCGGAGAAGAAGGCCGTAGTGGAGGCGTTGCAGGCGATGCGTGGTGTCGCCAAACTGACGGCGGTCACGATCGTCACCGAAGTCGGAACCTTCCAGCGCTTCCGCAAACCGACGGAGCTCATGGGTTACACCGGCCTCGTTCCGTCGGAGTACTCGAGCGGTGGCCGAGAGGCCAAGGGTCGCATCACGCGCACGGGCAACGCGCACCTCCGGCACGTGCTCGGAGAAGCCGCCTCGCATGCACGCCACCGACCGTGGCTCAACGTGCGGCTCAAGAAGACGTTGCCGACCCTGCCCGCCGGCATCTCGGAGATCGCCTGGAAGGCCCAGGAGCGGTTGCACCGGAGGTTCGCCAAGCTGACCTTCCACCGCAATCCCCCGGCGAAGGTTGCGACGGCTGTCGCACGCGAGTTCGTGGGCTTCATCTGGGCAATCGGGCGACTCGCCGAAAGCCACGCGTCCTCGACGGCGTAACCCGCGAGATCCCAGACGGCAACCCACGACTCGATGAACCAGGAGATGACCGGCCGAGAGCGGCACGGAAAGGAGACTCCTCGAAAATCGTTATGCGGTATCCAACCCGCGATGCCTAGTCCGAGGCAGCTCCCGACGCATCAAAGACTGTGAGGTACACCGCCGCGTCAGCTTCGCTGCGACCAACCCTCGACTATCAGCCTGATCAACCGTCGACACAGCTCGCCTTCGGCCGGTCCTTTCCTGGTCCATTACTCTCAGCAAGGAAGGAAGAACCCAACCGACGCACGAACGACAACTAGAACTTGCGGGGTCGTTCCATATCAACGCTCTCGCGTTCAGCGGCGGCGCGCAAGCGCCATCCGCTGCAACGCGCGGTTCGGCGGCCACGCTCTACAGGCCGTTGACATAGCAAGTGAAATAGGGCCGTTCGCGGTAGGTCGGGTCTCCCGCCTTGTGGGACGTGATCGCGGCGATGTCGTCGCCCGAATAGCCTTCAGGCATTTGAAAGAACTCAGTCAGAAACGAGGTTCCGAACGCAAACTCTCGTCCGTCCCTCATGACGGCGGCGAACTGAGTCCAGCTCATGCTGGTTTCACCTCGCACCTCGTGGAGACGAGCAAGCGGAATCGCGTACTTGCTCTTCTCTAGGCGGGCGATGTCATAGGAGTTGATCGTGTTCCCCGAAGCAACGAACGATTTGACGATGTCAGCATACTGCATTCCGTAGCCGAACCTACGTTTCGATTCGGGCAGAGCCCCGTCGTTGCGCGTCTCCTCGAACCGTCGCAACGCAAGGGCCACGGTCGCTTCGGTGCTTGCGAGCAGAACACAGGGGAGATGAAGGCCATCCTTGAGAATAGCGGCGCACCGGTACGCAGGGCCACTGTGTGCACCGTCCAGCCGCTCAAGCTCGGCCCGAGCGAATCTTGCGATCTCGACGTCGTCCATTGTGTCCTGTCTGCCGAACGCTACTGCCGTTCAGCGGCGAACGCCAAGGTCGCGTTCGAGCGTACCACGGCCGCGAGGAGCCGCGGGCGCAGCCCGCGGCGTCGCGGCACGAGCCCACTCGCGAACGGCGCGTGTGGCGTTCGGCTGCTGCAACGGCCGGTTCGGCAGCTTCGGGTGGGTCGTTTCGGCCTCGATGGGAGTCCGGCAGATGACCGGTGTGCCAGCGAATGGCAGTCGGGCCGCGGCGGTTCAGCGGCTCACGCGGGCTCCAACTGTAACGTCAACCGCCCGAGGCAAGCGGCCGCAAGAACGTAGCCGACGAATATCGTTCCCATCGGGAGGAGAAAGCGTAACGAGACCTCGCCCCAGGTGTTCGCCCGAGGGTGCCATCCGATTCGATCGAGCCACGATGATAACCGACACAGGGCATACAGGCCGGGGACGATGCCGAGGAGTCCCCCAAACGTCGCCGTAATTGCGGTGCTCGGAGCCACGCAGATCCGGCCATTGCACGCCGAACACCGAAAGAATCTCGTTCGCCTCGTCTGTCCTGGACGGAGTAGCTGCGCCGGGGGGACCCGCGTCAATTCCCCGCACAGTGGGCAACTATTTCGAGCGATCCCCGGTATGCGTTGGGACATCTTGGACCATCTCAGGTCAGACCAAGCACCTGTCGGCACATATTAGCCTTGAGCATCCCTGTCTGCCGAACGTTCTGGTGTTCAGCGGCGAGCAGCCGCCCGAGCGAAACGAGGAAGGATGATCGTCCGCTGCAACACCATGTTAGGCACCGTCCTGAAGCGGCTCTCGACCAAGAAGCCGGCGATTCGCGCCGATGCCGCGCTCACAGCGCCACCCTTCGCGCAGGAACGATGCCACGTACCCATCGAGCTCATGCTCCTCGTCGAACGAGTACATTCTTCCGTCGACGTTGTCGAGGAGCTCTGTCATGACCTCGACGGCGCCTACTTCACGGTACGTCACAGACGCGACCTCGAACGCGAAGTAATCGCCCATCTCCGCGTTTCGGAACTTCACGAACTCGCCTACCCGCGGTATCCCCGGCAATGAGACACGCTTCTCAAGATGAGCCCATCGTGTCTTCGTGGCCAGGTAGATGCTGAAGTCGACATCCATCAGTGTGCCTAACGACCTGGCGTTCAGCGGCGGGCCGGCCGCCGGCCCGTCCGCTGCAACGCCTTGTTAGCCGGCCCACCTTCAGTGCTCGACTGAGTTCCCGTCAGGATGATCTTTCGATCGCCGAAGGACGCGACCAGCTCGAGGTCGCCACCCAGCGCCGCCACGTACCGACGAAGTGTTGAGACAAGGCAATCCTCGAAATCATTTCGCCCCTCCAACCGGGACACGTCCGACTGATCCATCGCAGAGTCCGCCGCGACGTCCGCCTGCGTCTTCCCGACCGCCTCCCGAACCGCGCGGATGGTGAGATGAACTCCTCTCTGTGCACGAAGTCCGCGCCCCAGGATTCGAACAGGCTCTGCCTCCGGTGTGCTTCGACGCTTAACCGCTGTGGTCATGACCAACCTCCGCTGTCGTAAACGGTTCGCTCGGTCTCCGTCGCAGGCCTCGCGCTGATGATTCGGTCCCGCTCGCCTCTCTCCACGTGAACCACATAAAGGAGCCGCTCGCGCAGTGAAGTCCCAATCCACCACCGAGTTGCCAGTGCCGGAACCGCAAGCACCGTGGCAGCCTCGGGAAAAGAAACGCCGTGCTTCGCCAGGTTCGACTCCGCCTTCGTCGAGTCCCACTCGAAGTCGCCCTCCACAACCGCCGGCATCCCATACTCAAGTATGGTCTACGCCCCATACACCGTCAAGTCGCGTTCGGTCCGGCTAACGTCGTGGCGTTAACCCGCGGGCCGAAGGCCCGTCGGGTTCAACGCCTTGTTCGACTGCTCTTGGTCCCGAGCCACAATCCCCTCGGGAAACTGAGGAAGCCCGTCCGTGATTTCGAACCAGACGGCCTTGGAATCGACGAACACGTGGGCTGTTGGTCTGACCCCTGGGTCATCGTCAAGTGTGCCAAGAGGCAGTCCGATCTCTTCGGCGCCAAGGAAGGTGGCGAGGGTGGCACCACACACACGACAGAATGTCCGCGTCTCACCGGGCGAGGAATCGTATCTCGAGACCAGCTCCTCGCCAGCTAGCCAACGAAAAGCGGCTGGCTTGATGGCCGCGCGCGTACGAAACGCCGCTCCTGTCGCCTTCCTGCACATGGAGCAGTGGCAATTCACGACCCTCCCTAACCCATCGACCTCGTATCTGACGCCACCACAGAGGCAGCTTCCCTTGACGCTCATCGTGTTCCCCCGTCTGTCGAACGACCTGCCGTTAAGCTGCGAGCGGCCGTCCGCGGCCGATCGACAGCTTCAACGGCTTGTTAGCCGCCGGCAACCTCATGTCGGCTCTCCAGGTTCCGGCCACGTGGGAAGATACTCCGTGACCGCCTCTCGAATACCGCCACACAAGATCGGATACTCCTGTTCACCGAAGCGATCGAGAAGGCCGAATAGCTTCTCCCGGGTCACGAATGATTGTCGGACCTTCAGCAAACTGAGGAGTTCAAGATACACGCGGACCCCGTGCCAGACGATCTGAGCGTCGTCACCGTAAAAGTCGCCTTCGTCGGCATCTTCCGGATTCGTGTCGGCGAAGAACGAGTCAATGTTGGTGATGTCCCGATCCGGGCGTGGCCGCCAGATGTCCATATGACTGAACATCTGCACCTCCGAATTGTCGAACCATTCCAGCTCTGAAAAGCCCTCCAAGTAGCGCTCCGAATAGTTAATGGTATTGCGACTGGCGTGATTGAAGTACGCATCCGAAAGGGCGAAGTGGGAGCCATCCTTGTCCGGGAAGTCGGAAACATACTGCATTTGCTTGAACAGAGCCCACCACACTTGGTGAGAACCCCAAGTCTTCCATAAGGCCTTTGCCTTCTTTGCGGACATTGCCTTTACCCCATCCATTGTCAAATAGATGAGCACCTCCGTCCTTTTCTTGTCGCCTTTGGCCTTTGACTCAAGCGTTACGATGTTGGCACAGAAGAGATTCAGAAGCGCCTTGATGGCGTAGAAGCGACTGTAGTATGCCGTCACGTGTGCCCAAGACGGCATCGGTTTGCGCTCAAGCGAGAAGTAGGCCAGCATCAGATAGAAGGACCGATAGAAACACGCTGCGCTCCAATAAAAGTGGCGCTGGAGGAGATCAGCGGTCGGTCTCGGTGTCGCAGTCGATAGCTCTGTGAGATCTTGCTCGACAGCCCCAGGTGCATCCTCGTCAGGGCTTCCCGATAGCACGTCCGAGAAAGAAAGTCGGTGAAACTCGAATTTGAAATTAGCCTGGGAGTAGATGTCTCGAAGTCGGGCGAGACTGACCGGAAACAGCGGATCGAGACGGGCATGTGCTGACGCCGGATTTGGCGGGTCGAATGTTGGTGACTCTGACATGTCGCTTGCCCTCCATTCGCTATTCGTCGACCGTGCGGCTAACGATCACGCGTTCAGCGGCGGCGCGCAAGCGCCATCCGCTGCAACGCGCGGTTCGGCAGCACGAGCAACCCGACCGCCGGCCTTCACGCGCTTTCCTTCGTCTTCAGGAGGACCAGGTAGCCACCGCCGGCGCCCCCGTCACGAATCTTGAGGTGGGTCCGCGTCGCATCGGGCTTGGTGACCTCGACGTACTCCCAGCCCTCGAACTCTACGCGCTCGCTCTCGTGTTCTGCGTCCACCCAGTTCAGACGATATCCCTCCGCGTGCAGCTTCTCTTCCAGTCCTGACTTCGCGAGGTACTCGATACCCACCCACTTATCCTCGACGCTCGCGGTGGCAACTTCCAGCGAGAGGAACTGTTTCCGCACGTTCGCCATACGGGGCTGATCCAGGATTGCCGTGACTCGTTCGATGTGGAAGAGTTCCACCTTGAAATCGCCCGCTCCATCAGTGAGCTCTTCGCGTTGGGAGAGCGTCAGCTCTTGGTTCGTCACGAACGCAATTCCCGCCGCGTCGTTCTCCTTGGCCCCAGCCATGTCGGCAAAGACTTTCGCCTTGATGGCGCTGAATGCGTGCTGCCCGCGAGGGAAGTAGACCGCCATCGCCCATTTGATCCCATCTCGACGGCAAAGCGCGTCTTTGCCTCCGTCTCGCCCTCCCAATGGATGGCTGGGATCGACATCTGTGAATCCCTCTGCGAGCAAGATCTGAGCCGCGAGGCGTTCAGAGGGGCCCTGGCCGCTGGTCCATTCGCGCAGCCGGTGCCAGGTTTCGTCCCACCGTTCGACCATTCGAGCCTCCGCCTGTCTGCCGAACGACTTGGCGTTCAGCGGCGGCGCGAAGCGCCGTCCGCTGCAACGCCTTGTTGGGCAGCCACGGAGCGCCAGGAAGGTTCAGTTCGCATCGACGAGGAAATCTACGCAGGGTTCCCCACCCTGCGTATCGGTGAGAACTCGCTCTATCGCAGCCCGGGGCTCGTCTCCCCAGCGGTGGTAGGCAATTCCGGACGCCCACGCGGTCACGTCCGGGAGCTCGCTGGCAATCTCTCCCCACGCGTTCCGCCAGATATTTGGAGTATCGGTACTGTGCGGGTGTTGGAGGATGACAGTAGGTCGAAACGCTAAGGTTCGCATTCGCATGTCGGCGCAACGCAGGTGACGAACGCCGCCGGGATCTTGATTCGCCCAGCCGCGCGGATTGAACATGTTGAGATCGTGGCATCCCAAAACAACGACACGTTCACCGGCGACCCGAAGAAAATGTGTTTCTAGGTCGGCGACATGGATGAGTGAATTCTCTTGCTCGCTGGTCGGATAGGATTTCCCCGTCCACGAAACCGCCTGCGTGGCGACTTCGTAAAGGGCGACCAGTTCCACGTGCTCGGGGCGGTCGTCTCCGGTGAGATCGACGCCCACAGTGATCACATCTACACGTCCCTTGGCGGCTTGGCGGACGCGGTCGGAAAGAATTCCCGCCAGTACACGTTCGGCATCCGGCTTCAAGCTTGCGAGTGCTGCCGGCTCTGACGACCAACCCTTCTTAGCGCTGAAGTGAGAGGGAAATGGCGCAACCGCAAAGCCGCCGGGAGTAATCAGAAACTTTACGTGCAGTCCTTTGGGCCAGCGACGCGTCAGGACTTGATGGAGAAGTCGTTCCCCGACGGCCAGGTCGCCTTGCTGGCCGACAACGACAATCCGTCCGATTCGGGTCGTTGCGGGGGAATCGTCAGCGTCGCCCGGGTGGTGTTCTGCGTGGCCGGCCTCCGGATCTGCCGCGTCCGGAACTACTGCGACGACTGAGAATCCCAAGTGTCGGAGGACCGAATTGGTCTCTGTGCCGCCACCGAAGAGCTGGGGATCGAGCGGTTGTCCGAGCGAGTGCTCCACCGCCAGGGACACGACGTACTTGGGTGGGTATCTCCGATTCCCCTGGACCAGAGCGTATCGAGTTGAATGACGCTCATCCGGAACTCCTTCTCGATCGATACGAGAGAGCGCCGCAAGCACATCTGCACGCAGAATCTTCGGAATCGCCATCGTCCCCCCCGCCTGTGAGCTGTAGCCGTGAGTCTGGTCTGCCCAACGATACTGCCGTTCAGCGGCGGGGCGGAGCCCCGTCCGCTGCAACGGCGGGTTGGGCAGCGCGTCGTCGCCACGGCTCGCGAACAAGAAGCGCGACGCTGAGGAGTACGAACGCGACCACGACGGTCACAATTCCCAGCGCGCCAAAGTACTGATTTGGACGATTTAGGTGTGCCGCGAAGGCCGCTGCCCACGGCGCAAGGAGCAATGGCCCCATTGTTATCCTGCCGGACGGACGTCTCGCCACGAGCCCGAAGGCCAAGGCGAGAATCGACAACAAGGCAATGCTGATCTTGACGTCACGGGCGCCGATGTCGGGCGCCCGGTTGCGCAGTATCTCGATGAGCCAATACGTGGCGAGTGCGCCCGCCACGAGGCTGCCCCCTGCGCCAAGCCATCTCCTCGTTCGTTCGATCGAACCTGCGCCACTCATCTTGCTCCTCAGTCTGCCGAACTTTGTATTAACCCGCAGCGTCTCGCAGCCTAATTCTTTCGGCAAGCAACGGCATCGACAGGCTCGGCGTGGACGCAAAAGGTCGAATCGCAGTGATTCCAGCAGGTTCGTTCATGCCAGGCTTTCAGAGCCGAATGGGGGAGCGCGCGGCCCGGTCTGTCTAATGTTCGAAGTGGATCCGTGATGGCGCTCAAGGCGGGCGGTCGAGGGGGCTCTGGACGCCGACGGGGCCTCGGCGCAGGACGTGCGTGTAAATCATGGTGGTGCTGACGTCTTTGTGACCGAGGAGTTGCTGGATGGTCCGGATGTCGGACCCGGATTCGAGGAGGTGGGTCGCGAAGGAGTGCCGGAGGGCGTGGGGGCTGACGGTCTTGGGGATGCCGGCGGCGAGGGCGGCTCGACGGACGGCGCGTTGGATGACGGTTTCGTGCAGGTGATGGCGGCGGCGCTCGCCGGTCGCGGGATCGACGTATTGGCGGGTCGCGGGGAAGACCCATTGCCAGGCCCACTCGCGCGGTGCGGACGGGTATTTGATGCGCAGGGCGTCCGGCAGCTGAACGCAGCCGGCGCCCGCACGCAGGTCGCGCTGGTGCTGGTCGCGGACGCGGTCGAGGTGAGCGTGCAGCGCGGGATGCAAGGACGACGGGAGTAACGTGGGGCGGTCTTTGCGGCCCTTGCCGTCTCGCACGATCAATTGCTGGCCGGCGAAGTCGACGTCTTTAATTCGCACTTGCAGGGCTTCGAGAAGGCGGAGGCCGGCGCCGTAGAGCAGCGAGGCGCAGAGGTGCTCGACGCCCGTCATCTTGGCCAGGACGGCCGTGATCTCACCGCGGCTGAGGACGACGGGGAGGCGCTCGGGCCGCTTCGCGTGGACGACGCCGGTCAGCCAGGCTACCTCGCGGTCGAGGACGCGTTGATACAGGAAAAGCAGGGCGGCCAGCGCCTGGTTCTGGGTCGAGGCGCTCACCTTACGCTCGGTGGCGAGGGCGCTGAGGAAGCTGGTGATCTCGGGCTCGCCGAGCTCGTCGGGATGGCGCTTGCCGTGGAATAGAATGAATCGCCGGATCCACCCGGTGGCTGCCGGATCGGTCGCCTGGCCGCCAGCCGGACGCGGAAATGGGATCACCGCGGCCGTTGGCGAGCCCGAAGGGGACGGTGGCTGCGGCATTGCCGCCCTTCGTGCGAAGGGCGTGCCGACGGTGGTTCGGTGGCGCTCGCCTCGCCCTACGAGCGCCCGCGCCGGCCGACCGCCTCGGCGGGGCACAGGCCGCCGGTGACGCCGCGGGCCTTCTCGCACAGGCCGAACAGCTCGTGGCGGTGGCGGAGGACGTTGAAGCCGAGGCGCTTGGCGGCGTTGTCCTGCAGCTGCTCGATCTCGTCGCTCTCGAACTCGATGATGAAGCCGCAGGCGTCGCAGATCAGGTGATCGTGGTGGGCGCGCCCCTCGGCCACCTCGTACAGCGTCTGGCCGGGGCCGAAGTGGCGGGCCTCGGCGATCCCCGCCGCCTCGAGCAGCTTGACCGTGCGATAGACGGTCGCCAGGCCGACGCGGGGGTACTTCCGGCGCGCGGACGACAGGAGATCCTCCAGCGCCACATGGCCGGAGGTCCGCAGGAAGGCGTCGACGATCGCCTCACGCTGCTGCGTGGTCTTGAGCCCCTTGCGCTCCAGGTAGTCGCGCCAGTGGAGCTTGGGGTCGCCCTTGCGATCGGGGTGGCCCGCGCCCCGGAGCACCGTCGGTTTGCTCACGCTGCCTGCTGTCGCCATTTGATCGAGCACCCCATCGAGGGACGTTGTTGGCCGGACGGCGTCTGGCCTGCGACCAGGGCCTCCAGCGCTTCGCGCAGCTCCTGCCGCGTCACCTTGCTCTCGTCTTTCCAGGAGTCGTCGATGCGGCCGCGGTACGCCAGCTTCCGCGCCCGGTCGTAGACGAAGATGTCGGGCGTGCAGACGGCGCCGAACGCGCGGGCCACGTCCTGCTTCTCGTCGTGCAGGTAGGGGAACCCGTACCCCTTGGCCTGCCAGCGCTCCTCGAGCTTGTCGAAGGCGTCGTCCGGGTAGCCCTCGGCGTCGTTGGCGCAGATGGCGACCATCTGCACGCCGCGCCCCTCGAACGCCCGCGCCAGGCGGATGATCCGGTCCTCGACCGCCTTCACGTACGGGCAGTGGTTGCAGATGAACATCACGCAGAGGACCGGCGCGTCCGCGAAGTCGTCGCGCGCGTAGGTCCGCCCGTCGACCGCGGGGAGGCGGAAGCTCGGGCAGGGCGTCCCGAGGTCGGGCGGCGGCGTCTCGACGGCCATGGGGTAACGAAGGATACTATGACCCGCCCGAGCGGGGACGCCCAAACGCGCTGGAACATCCCGGGGCTTCCGCGGTAGAAGCAAGGCCAATGGCGTCCGACCCAAAGACGGAGCCGGCCCCCGAGCGCTTCGAGGAGATCCTCGCGCGCCTGCGGGGCCTGGTCGAGCGGCTGGAGGGGGGCAACCTGGCGCTCGAGGAGAGCCTGCGTGCGTTCGAGGAGGGGATGGACCTCTGCCGCCGCGGGACGGCCATCCTCGACGGCGCCGAGAAGAAGGTCGAGCTCCTGCTCGGCGGCGCGGGCGCCCCGCGCGTGACCTCCTTCGATCAGACCTGATGCCCGGGCTCACGCAATCAGCGGCGTCGTCGAACGCCTGGGCCGAAGCGCGGCGCGCCGAGCTCGGGGCCTTGCTCGAGGCGCGGATGGCCCCGCCCGCCGACGGCGATCCGGGGCGGCTGGTCGAGTCGATGCGCTACTCGCTGCTGGCGCCCGGCAAGCGAATCCGCCCGCTCTTGGCGATGGCGGCGGCCGAGGCGGTGGGCCGGCTCGACGACGACGTGCGGCTCGCCTGCGCGTCGGTCGAGCTCATTCACTGCTACTCGCTGATCCACGACGACCTGCCGGCGATGGATGACGACGATTTCCGGCGCGGGAGGCCCAGCAACCACAAGGCCTTCAACGAGGCCACCGCCATCCTGGCGGGTGACGGGCTCCTGACGCTGGCGTTCGAGTGGATCGCCGAGGCGGGCGAGCGGTCGGGGCACGCCGGTCGTTACCTGCGCGCGGCCCGGGCGCTGGCCCGCGGCGCCGGCGCGCGCGGGATGGTGCGCGGGCAGGCGCGTGACCTGGGCGAGCCGCCGCCCACCGCGCTGGGGGCCCTGGAGCTCCTGCACACCGAGAAGACGGCGGCGCTGTTTCGCGCGTCGCTGGAGGTGGGCGCCCACGCGGCTGGCGGGGCCCCGGAGGCGGTCGCCGCGCTGGCCCGCTACGGCACCGCCTACGGGATCGCCTTCCAGCACGCGGACGATCGGGACGACGCCGAGCACGCCCAGCACGCGGCCGCCGCCCGCGACCGGCTGGCCACCTTGGTCAACGACGCCTGCGCGGCCGCCGAGTCCCTCGGCCCCTCCGGCGCCCGGCTCGCCGAGATCGCCCGGGCACTCCTGCGCTGATTGCCGCGATGATCGCGTCGAGCGCAGACCGGCTTCGCCGGTCGTAGCTCATCGCGGGGGGCGCGGGACCCCTCGGGGGTCCCGGTTGAAATTGCCGGTCGCGGAGGCGCGGTTTCTGCCCGCTTGTGTTACCATCTTGACAGGGGGATGGCCGACGAGCGCACGCAGATCTTCGAGCCCCAGTCGGCGCCCGCCGAGGGGGTCAAGCGCGATCGTGCCTATCTGGTCGTGCTGGCCGGGGCCAGCGTGGGCGAGATGTATAAGATCGACCACAACAAGACGGTCATCGGGCGCGGCCAGAAGGCGGAGGTGCGGCTGCTCGACGACGGGATCTCGCGCGAGCACGCCCGGGTGGTCGTCGAGGGGAACCGAATCTTCCTCGAGGACCTGGGGTCGACCAACGGCACCTTCTGCAACGGGCTCAAGGTCGATCGCAAGGAGCTGGCCGACGGCGACAAGATCCTGGTCGGCTCGACGACCATCCTCAAGTTCACCTACCACGACAACCTGGACGAGATCTTCCAGAAGCAGATGTACGAGTCGGCCCTGCGCGACGGGCTGACCAAGGCCTTCAACAAGAAGTACTTCACCGATCGGCTGGAGAGCGAGCTGACCTTCGCGCTACGCCACAGCTCGCCGCTGGTGCTGGTGATGTTCGACATCGACCACTTCAAGAAGGTGAACGACACCCACGGCCACCAGGCGGGCGACCTGGTGCTGTCCGAGATCTCCACGCTGCTCACGGCGGCGTTGCGCGCCGAGGACGTCTTCGCCCGCTACGGCGGCGAGGAGTTCGCGGTCATCTGCCGCGGGACCGACGTGACGCAGGCGCAGATCGTGGGCGAGCGGATGCGCAAGGCGGTCGAGGGCCACCGCTTCGTCCACGAGGGCACGCCCATCCCCGTGACCATCAGCGTCGGGATCGCCGCCCTCCCCGACCCGGCCGTCAAGGACGCCACCGATCTGGTCGCCCGCGCCGACAAGGCGCTCTATCAGTCGAAGCACGGCGGCCGCAACCGCGTCACCCTCCACCAGCCCTAGCCGGAGCCCCTTCGAGGGTTCCGGATTTTCCGCGTCGCGGGAAGACGAGCTCCGCTCGTCCGAGCGCATCGCGGGAGGTCCGGAACCCTTCGAGGGTTCCGGATTTGTTGACGCCCGGCCGGGCGGTTTGCGAACATGGTCGGGCTGGCGCGGTCGGGGGGGACCTCGCGGGCCCCTTCATGACCAGCACCCGCCAACCGCCCCCGCCCCGCCTCAGGCGGATCGCGGACCGGGCCTCCCCTCTCCGCGGCCGCCCGGTGGAGATCGGAGGCGGCGTCCAGATGAGCTGTCAGGATCTGGATGACGACCACGCGGTCATCCGGTTCGCCTGGCCGAGCTCGGGGCGGCGTCGGGCCCGCGCGCCGGGGAGACACACCTGACCTTCTCGCTAAGAACCCGACTCTCTCGCGAGAAAGCTGCGCTTCTTTTTTGCAGGTCGCGCGCGCGGTTCGTAGTCTCTTCTGGTGTCCCTCTCGCGCCGCTCGCCGATCGCTGCGGCGACGCTCTCGCTCGTGCTGGCGGGCGCCTCGTTCGCGCAGCCGGTCGGCGGCGATGACGAGGAGGCGCCCGCGGCCGAAGCCCCGCCCCACCCCGCCGGCAAGCCGGTCCTCTTCGACCGCGCCTGGCTGGAGCCGTTCTTCCAGCGCGGGGCGGCCAAACAGGCGGCGGAGAAGTTTCGCGCCGACGCGTGGAGCGACGCCGAAGATGGGTTCGTCAAGGCGCTGAAGTCGCTCCCGCGTGGCGGCGACGAGCGGCGGGCGGCCAACTACTTGCTGGCGCTCGCCCGCGCCAACCAGGGAGATTGGACCGGCGCGGGGAAGCTGTTCGAAGAGCTCTACGAAAGTTACCCCAAGCTGGCCCCCTATCACGCCTACAACGCGGCCCGCTGCCGGTTGCGGCGCGGCGACTACCCGGGCGCTCTCGACTGGGCTGCCAAGGTGGCGCGGGGGACGGTCCCCGAGGCCGAGGCGGATCTCATCAAGATCGACGCGCTCCGGTCGCTGTTCAAGTGGGACGAGGCGCTGGCAGCCATCGACGCGCACTTGAAGCGCTTCCCCAACGGCGCGCGCCGCGCGGAGGTGCTCTACAAGAAGGCCGAGGCGACGGAAAAAACCCGCGCCGGCAAGGAGGCGCCGGCCGGCCAGGACGTCATCGACCTCTATCGGCGCGTCTGGGCGGAAGCGCCGCTCGAGGCCTGGAGCGAGCGGGCCGGCGACCGGCTCGAGCAGATCGCCGCCACCTTCCCGGCGCCCGAGGCCGCGCTGCTGCGCGCGCACGTGGCGGCGGCGCTGGTGACGCGGGGGATGATCTTCTTCGACCACAACCGGAACCAGGAGTCGGAGGCGGCGTTCACGGCGGCCCTGCGGGCGCCCGAGCTCAACGCCGACCTCGAGTGCAAGGCCCGCTTCTACCGCGCGCAGTCGGTCTGGAAGGAGCGGCAGCGCCCGCGCGCGGCGCCGCTGTTTGACGAGGCGGACGGGATCTGCGCCAAGGCCGGCAACCGCGATCTGCACGCCAAGACCCTCTACCAAGGCGCACGCTCGTGGGCCTCGGCGGGGAACCGCGACTTCGCGCTGGCCCGTTACGCGCGCGTCGAAGCGGAGCACGCCGACCACAGCTACGCGGACGACGCGCGCATCCGGATGGCCGAGCTCGAGAGCGACGCCGGCGACGAGGCGGCCGCGGGCAAGATCCTGGCCGAGGTGCCGACGCGCTACCCGCAGGGCGATCTCCTCAACGAGGCGCTCTGGCGGCTGGCGTTCTCCGCCTGGCGCGGCGGGCGGCTCGACGAGGCGCTCCACTGGCTGGACGAGAACCTGCGACTCGTCCCGCACGAGGAGATCTGGTACGCCGAGGGGCGCGTCCAGTACTGGAAAGGGCGCGTCCTCGAGAAGCAAGGCCACGACGGCCAGGCGCGCGCCTCCTACGAGAGCGCGGTGCGCGAGTACCCGTTGTCGGTGTACGCGCTGCTCGCGCTGGCGCGGCTCAAGAACTCCGATGCCAAGGCCGCCGACGCGCTGGTGGCGTCGCTGCGCAAGGGGATGAAGGACGTCCCCGAGTGGTCGTTCCCCCCGCGCCCGCTCTACGGCGAGCCCGGGTTTGTGCGCGCCGTCGAGCTGGCGCGCATGGGCCAGGGGAGCGACGCGCGCCGCGAGCTCGCCAGGCTGGGGCTGGCGACCTCGGTGGACAAGCACGTCGCGTCGGCCGTCGCCGCGGCGCGCACCGAGGGCGAGGACGTCCTCTGGATCACCGCCACGCTGCTCGACCGCGCCGGCGTCTGGAGCGCCTCGCACTCGCTCCCGCGTTACGGCGTGACCTCCTACCGGCTCGAGTACCCGAAGGGGCTCGGCACCGCCAAATGGAAGCTGGCCTACCCGCGCGCCTTCCCCACGCTGGTCAGCAAGAACACCCACGCCAACCAGCTCCCCGAGGCGCTCGAGTGGGCGATCATGCGCGAGGAGAGCGCGTTTTCACCCAAGACCGAGTCGTTCGCCAACGCCATCGGCCTGACCCAGATGCTGGTCAAGACCGCCAAGCGCTTCTCCGAAGGAGCGCCGGTCACCCGCGACGTGCTGCTCGATCCGGCCAAGAACGTCGAGCTGGGGGCCAAGTTCCTGGGGTTTCTCTACAAGCACTTCGGCGGGGCGGCGCCGCTGACCATCGCCGGCTACAACGCGGGCGAGGGGGCGGTCGACCACTGGCTGGCCGACCGCGGCGATCTCGACATGGACGAATTCATGGAGACCATCCCGTACGACGAGACGCGCAACTACACCAAGCGCGTGCTCGCCTCGTACTTCGCCTACTCCTGGCTCTACGCCGCCAAGCCCGTCCCCCCGGTGCCGCTGCGTGCCCGCGCCGAGACCAAGCACGCCGCGCGCGGCGGGAACGCCGACCGCGCGCGGGCCGAGGCCCCGCACCTGCCGAAGGGCTGACCTCAGGGCGCCTGCAGGTTTTCGCCCACCAGCTTGGGCTGTCCCGCGAAGGTCGCTTGCAGCGTGAACGTCGTTCCCGCCGTGAGCTGCGGCGGGTTGATGACGCCGTCCGGCCTGCAGGACGTGCCACAACCCGCGGTGCAGATCTGCAGCTGATTCAGCGTCTGGTTGGCCACCGCGTCGAGGCCCACCAGCGTCGCGGCATCTTCGACGGTGAACGGAACCTCGAGCGCGCCGTCGTCCATCGAGAACAGGTAGACGTACGCGGTCCCGGACGGCACGGTGACAGGCGGGATGGAGGCGCAGGACGGCCACGCGCCCAGGGCCACGGGCGCGAGAGCGAGCGAGATCGTCTGGGGCAAAGCGGTGTTGGCCTGGAGCTCGAAGAAGTACCGGCCGGCGTGGAGATACCCGACCACGAGAGGGTTCGCCCCGAGATCCGAGCTGGTCACCGCTGTGCCGCCCGTGCAGGCGTAAAGGGCAAAGCCCGAGGCCGTGTCGAGCTGAACGTCGAGGACATAGAGGCCGTCGGCGGCGACGTCGAACGGGACGTAGGTTCGATTCGCCCCGGGAACGCCCTCGGCGTTGGTGGCGCAATCGACCATCTCCGTGACCGGGGCGCCCTGGCCAAGGCGCGGGTCCGGAGCCAGCGCCTGGCACTCCGGCAGATCGAGACGGTTCGAGTAGAAGGTCAGCGTGGACTGGGCACGGTCGGCGCGCAGCGCGGTCATCGTCTCTCCGTACACGCCGGCGAACGCCGACTCGATCGCCTCCGTGGGCGCGTCGGGGTGGACCGCCTCGAGGAGGCTGACGAACGAAGCGGGGCCGAACCGAGTCAGCAGGTAGGAGACGAAATCCCCGGCCAGCCCGAAGTCTTCGGTCGGCAGCTGCGCCGGCGTCAGCAGGTCCTGGTCCGAGGTACCGCCGTTGGCGATGCCGATCACGTCGAGCTGGCCCAGCGCCACGGCCAGGCCTTCTTCCAGGAAGGAATTGCTCATCCCCGTCTTGCGCCACCGCTGCGCGTGGACCAGCTCGTGGACCAGATCGGGCTCTTTCGCCCAAGAGCTCAGGGAGGCGGCGGGCGGGCCGACCGTGCAGCCGCGAGAGTCGGGCGGGCAAGGCAGAAGATCCTGCGTGTAGTAATAAGGGATGGGCTCCCCGGGTGGGACGCTGAGCACCTGGGCGATGGCCGCCGCGGAGGCGTCGAGGAACGACAAGGTCCCCGCGCAAGGCATCATCCCCGGATCGTAGTAGAGGGTCACGTCGTCGCCCTGGAGCGGCAGCGCGTTCTGATCCCGCCAATCCACGGGAGAGCTCCCCCCGCAACCGACCGCGACGAGCACCACGCACCAGACGGAGCGCGTGGAGAGCACGCGCTCCGTGGTGCGTTTGAGCGCCTTCGACATCGAGCGCCTCGAGGTTAACGTTCGGTCGGCGGCGAGGCAACGAAGCCTCGGCGGCCGTCGCTACTGCGGCGGCGCGCAGTGATACGCGCGGTGGGTCACGGTCATGTGCGGCCCCGCCTCGAGGTCCTGGGCGTAGAACTGCCCGGTGTATCCCGGCGCCGCCACCGTGTGCAGCGTCAGCGAGGCGTTGGGGGCGAAGATGGCCCCGTTGAACGGGCCGACGAGGGCGGCGAACGCCCGCTCGACGCTTCGGCAACGGCCCGCTCAACGTTTCATGTATTCATCGACCTGGAGGTGACCAAGGTTGAGGGCGTCGTACAGAATGAACGTCGTTTCGCTCGAAGAAGAGGTCGCGGTGTACTGGAACGTCCCGGCGGGATTGAAGCCGCCGTCGTCGAACGGGCAGGTCGGCGCCAGGGTGACGCTGCTTCCGGAAGGGATCAGCGTCACGTTCAACCGTTGACTTTCCGTTCCCGACACCAAGGCAGACTCCATGGTGAGCGTAGTTCCCGAGCCGCTCACGACCGCCGTCTGGCGCCGGGGCCCCTGATCCACGGTCACGGCGGCGTCGACGCCGGCGTCCGGGTAAGCGTAAACGGTGCTCGCTACCAGCTCATAGGTTCCGGCGACGATCGTCCCGCCCCCCGCGGCCGGCGGAGCGGTCGTGCCGACGGTCTCGGTGACGCAAGGGCCGTCGGCCTCGACGGAGTTGCAAGAGACGCCGCTGCTCGGGTTGCGGCTCGTACCGCACGTGACGAGCGTCCCGTCCGTGCTCGCGTCCGAGCGTCCGC
>DASYCK010000074.1:0-38540 GCA_036500205.1 Polyangia bacterium
CGGACCTACCACGAACATCTGCATGAGCTGCGGCGCCCTGTCGGCGGCCTGCTGTGGCGGCAACCGTTGTCAGCCAGGCGGACTGTGCGTGGCCGACATGTGCAATGCGTGCGGCGGCGCGGGACAGCCCTGCTGTCCCACGACCGGTGGACAGAACGAGTGCGGTGCCAGCCTGGTCTGCAACAGCCAGGGCGGCGGCGCGGGAACGTGTACGCCGTGCGGAGCCAGCTCGCAGGTCTGCTGCGAAGGGAACACCTGCGCCACGGGGCTCGGCTGCGCCAATCCGGGCGGCGGCGCCGCGCGCACGTGCATGAACTGCGGCGCCCTGGGCGGCGCTTGCTGCGCGGGCGACGTCTGTCAGGGGAGCAGCGCCTGCGTCACCACCACGACCAGCGGTGCGGGTGGCGCTGGTGGGGCCGGCGGCGCGGGTGGCGCGCCGGGGTCCGTCACGACGAACATGTGCGAGGCGTGCGGTGGCGCGAATCAGGTCTGCTGCCCGGGCGCGGGTAACGGAACCTGCGGCGCGAACTTCAACTGCACCGCTGGCGCTGGCAACGCTCCGGCGATGTGCACCGCGTGCGGTGGTATGGCGCAGGCCTGCTGCGGCACCGGCAACAACCGCACCTGCACCGGCGCTTTGCAGTGCTTGCAGCCGGTCGGCGGCACGATGGCCGACGCCCGCTGCGGCACGCTGTAGCGAAACGGGAGCCGTGGACACCTCCTTCGGGACGGTGTCCACGGATCTCTCGCGCGCCTGTCACCGACGGACGCGCGGGAGATCCGGGGGTTACGAGCTCGCGAAACGGCGCACGAAGGTGAGCGTCTTGTCAGCCACCTCGCGCCAGCCGCTGTCGATGGTCAGAGCATGTCCGCGCCCGGGGATCTCGACGATCTCCGTGACGCCTTGGTTGTGCTCCTGCTGCTTGAAAGAAGCGTTCGCGATCGCCCACGGCACTACGTGGTCCTTCTCGCCCGAGATGATCAGCAGCGGTCCGCGCTCTGGATTCGCCGTGTCCACCTTCACCTCCGTCCAGGGGTTCAGGTTCGCGGCCGCCGCCTGAAACAGCGGCGCGCCCGCCGCCGGCACGGCGAACGTCGCGTAGAGCTGCTTCGCTTCATCGTCGCTGACGGCGTTGGCGAACGCATAGTGGAACTGCTCGAACGTCAGCGGGATGGCGCGGTTGCGATTGGCGGGATTGCCCAGCACGGGCCACGCCGATTTCAGCGCCGAAAGCGGCAGCGGTAGCACCCCCCGAAAGGGCGCCGGATCGATGGCCACCGTCGCCGCCGACAGGCCCCGGCCCGCCAGGATCTGCGCCAGCAGCCCGCCGAACGAGTGACCGACGATGGCCGGCTTCTTCTTCAGGCCGCGCACGACCTTGTCGAAGTGATCCGCCACCTGCCCCACCGTCTTGTGGGCGAACAGGTCCGGGTTGGCGTTCGCCTCGGCCACCGTCTCGGGATCGTCCGGCCAGCCGGGCGTCAGCGCGGTGTACCCGGCCTCCTCGAACATCCCCGCCCAGCGGTCCCAGCTGCTCGGGAGCAGCCACAGGCCGTGAACGAACACCACCGGTTGCTTCCCGGTGGTGTTGGCCCGCTCCACTTGCTGCGCCTCGTGCTCGGTGATGGTGGCCGCCACTTTCGTCGTCATGTGATCCTCCCGCTGCGCCGCCTCGGCGCTTCCAAAGGTTGAAGAGCCCGGTCCCGACCAGTGCCTACCATCACGGCCCCTCGAGTCAAACGCACGTTTGGTAACAAGATCGCGAAGACTGAAGTCATCAGGGGCGGTCCCGATGTCCCTGGAAAAACGGGCATTTCGGGAAGAAAATCGTTGACGAGGGCGAACAATCGACGAACAATTCCAAATTATGAACCGCCGTTCAGTTTCTGAACTGCAACCCCAAACGTTGCGCGAGCGTCACCGCTCGACGACGATCGAGACGGTGCTGGCCGCCGCCGAGGAGGTCTTCGCCGATCAGGGCCTGCACGCCGCGCACATGGGCGACATCGCGGCGCGCGCCGGGGTGTCGGTGGGGACGCTCTACAACCACTTCAAGGATCGCGAGGCGCTGCTGGCCGGGCTGATGGAGGCGCGCCGCGAGGAGCTGCTGTCCCACCTCGACGAGGCGCTGCGCGCCGCGGCCAGCAAGCCGGCCATCGATCGGCTGCGACTGGTGATCGAGACGATGCTGGCGCACAAGAGCCGCCACCGGAAGTTCCTGCAGATCCTCCTGCAAGGGGAGATCGGTCGCTACGAGAACACGTTCCCGTCGGCCTGCCACATGCCGGGGGCGACGTTGCACGAGATCTACGGGCGGGTCGAGAAGGTGGTGCGGCAAGGGGTGCGCGACGGCTCGCTGCGCGCCGACATCGAGGCGACGGCGCCTATGTTCTTGATGGGCATGGTCCGCTCGCTGGCCATTCGCGATGCGCTTCGAAAGTCCCAGGGGAATCCCACCGAGGACGCCGCGGAGCTGTTCGATTTCTTTTTGAAAGGAGCCCGAGCGTGAGCGCGGCTGTCGTCCCCTTTTCGCCGCCGGTCTCGACCGCGCGGCCACCGGTCAACAAATGGCTCGTCACCCTCTCGGTGACATTCGGCACCTTGATGGGTGCGCTCGACACGTCGATCGTCGCCGTGGCCACGCCCCACCTGCGTGGCGCGCTGGGCTCGACGGTCGAGGAGATGACCTGGGTGACGACGGGCTTCGTCGTGGCCACGGTCATCGTCATGCCGCTGACGGCGTTCCTGGGGCGCACGTTCGGGCAGAAGCGCGTGTACATGTTCTCGCTGGCGCTGTTCGTGCTGGGCTCGGCGCTGTGCGGCCTGGCCCGCTCGCTGCCCATGATGGTGGCGTTCCGCGCCTTGCAGGGGCTGGGCGCGGGCGCGCTGCAGCCGACCGAGCAGGCGATCCTGCGCCAGACCTTCCCGCCCGAGGAGCAGGGCATGGCGATGGCGCTGTTCGGCTTGGCCGTCGTCGTCGGCCCGGCCGCCGGCCCGGCGCTGGGCGGTGTCATCGTCGACAACTACAGCTGGCCCTGGATCTTCTACATCAACCTCCCCATCGGCATCCTGGCCCTGTTCATGGTCAGCCGCTTCGTCCACGAGCCCGATGACGTCCGGCGCGCCAACCTGGAGCGGGCCAAGCGTGAGCGCGGCAACCTCGACTGGATCGGCATCGCGCTGATGACGACCGGCCTCGCTTGCCTGCAGTACGTGCTCGAGGAGGGGAGCCGCAACGACTGGTTCCAGTCGACGGCCATCGCCACCTGCGCCTTCGCCGCCCTGTTCATCCTGGTGGCGTTCGTGATGCGGGAGCTGACGGCGCCCCATCCCGCCGTCGATCTGTCGCTGTTCCGCGATCCGGTGTTTCTCGCTGGCACGCTGATCGGCGGCATCATGTTCGCGATCCTGATGTCGATCACGTTCTTGCTGCCGGTGTTCATGCAAGAGCTGCTGGGATTCTCGGCCACCCAGTCGGGCATGGCGCTGATGCCGCGGGCGCTGGCCATGATGGTGGGCATTCCGCTGGTGGGGCGCCTGTACAACTTCGTGCAGCCGCGCATCCTCGTCTCGCTCGGCGTGGTCATGGTCGCCTTCAGCACCTACCTGATGGCGCACTACACGCTCGACACGAGCGCCCGCACCGTGACGGGCGCGATCATCCTTCAGGGCTTTGGCTTCGCGTCGCTGTTCGTTCCCTTGACCACGGTCGCGTTGATGGGAATTCCTCGTTACCGCCTGGCGGACGCGGCCGGCCTGAACTCGCTGGTGCGACAGATCGGCGGCTCGCTGGGCCTGGCGGCGTTCGCGACGTTGCTGCCGCGCTTCGTGGGCTCGGCGCGCACCGGCCTGGTGGCGCACTTGGTGGCCGGCCGCGCCGACGTCACCCAGCGGCTGGGCCAGATCCAGCAGGGGCTGATCGGCCGCGGCATCGATCCGGGCGACGCGCGCGGCGCCGCCCGCCGGCTGCTGGGGGGACTGGTGGAGCGCCAGGCCAACGTGCTCGCCTTCGAACGGCTGTTCCTGCTCGCGGGGGTGGCGTTCCTGTTCGTTTTACCGCTGGGGATATTTCTGAAGGCGCCGAAAGGCGTCGCGAAGGGGCCCAAGCCGGACCTTCACTAGACGTCCCTGGCCCGAGGATGAGGATCGGTTCTTAGTAGAGGAGAAGAGACATGGAGACCGCAAGAAATCAGAAGCCCGCATCAGCGACCGCCCCCGACGCGGCCAGCACGCCACCAGCCGCCAGCGCGCCTGCCGCGGAGAAGCCGTCGCGCTCGCGCCGCCCCTTCGCCATCCTGGGCATCGTGGTCGCCGTCGCGTTGGTCGCCGTCGGCGTGTATCGCCACATGACCGCCGGGCGTGAGTCCACGGACGACGGACAGGTCTCCGCCGACACGGTGCCGGTGGGGACGCGCGTGGCGGGCATCGTCCTGCACGTGGCCGTCAAGGAAGACCAGTCGGTGAAGAAGGGCGATCTGCTGGTGCAGATCGACGACGCCGACTACACGGCGCGCGTGCAGCAGGCCGAGGCCGACCTGGCCATCGCGCAAGCGCAGTCCTCCAGCGCCGAGGCGGAGAGCCAGATCGTCGAGGCGACCTCGAAGGGCGGTCTCGACGCGGCCCGGGCGGCCTTGCAAGGGTCGAGCGTCGGCGTCAGCAGCGCCGAAGCGCAGGTGGCGGCGGCGCGGGCGTCGCTGGCGCGGGCCGAGGCGGATGCCCACAAGGCCGACATCGATCTGGCGCGCGCCCGCGAGCTGCGCGCCGCGAACGCCATCCCGGCCGAACGCCTCGACGCGGCGCAGATCGGGTTCGACTCGACGCGCGCCGGCCTCGAGCAGGCGAAGGCGCAGGTCGCCCTGGCGATGGACGCCAAGAGCGCGGCGCGCAGCCACGTGGGCGAGGCGCGCGGTCGCCTGTCGCAGAGCGCCCCCATCGCTCCCCAGATCGCGGCGGCGCACGCCGGCGTGGATCTGGCCCACGCGCGCGTCCGCAGCATGCAGGCGGCGGTGGCGCTGGCGCGGCTGCAGCTCGGCTACACCCGCATCGTGGCCCCCGCGGACGGCATCGCCTCGAAGCTGATGGTCCACGACGGGCAGCTCGTCAGCATCGGCCAGCCGGTCATCGACCTGGTCCCCTCCATCACCTACGTGATCGCGAACTTCAAGGAGACGCAGATCGGCGCGATGCGCGTGGGGCAGCGGGCGGAGATCGAGCTCGACGCCTTCCCCGGCCAGAAGTTCGAGGGCCAGGTGTCGAGCTTGTCGGGTGGCACCGGGGCCAGCTTCTCGCTGCTGCCCGCCGACAACGCCACCGGAAACTTCGTGAAGGTCGTGCAGCGCGTTCCAGTCCGCATCGCCTGGACGTCGCCTCCAACCGACGCGGCGATGCGCGCCGGGCTGTCGGCCGACGTCACCGTCATCGTGGAGAAGTAACCATGCGCTCGATATTGTGGGCGTCGGTCGCGGCGTTCTCGCTGGCGGCCGGGACGGCGCGCGCGGCGTCGCCGGCCGGCCAGAGCCTGACCATCGAGGACGCGGTGACCCGCGCCCTGCACGACAACCCGCGCCTGGAGGCAGCGCGGAGGCGCCTGGAGAACACCGCCGAGACGGCGACGGCGGCGGGGCGACGGATGTTGCCCTCCGTTCACCTCAACGAAGAGCTGCAGCGCTACACCGAGCCGTTCAACATCGCGTTCAGTCCGACCATGGCTTTCTCGGTGCGCGATCAGACCACGAACACGTTCTCGGCGGCCGCCAATCAGCCGGTCCTGGGGCTGCTCCGCCTCGAAAGCGAGAGGTCCGCGCTGGGGGAGAATCGCGAGGCCGCCGAGGCCCAGATCGCGGCGGCCGAGGCCGATCTGCGCGAGACGATCGAGACGCAGTTCCTGCGCACGTTCGAGGCGGAGGCGATGAAGCGCATCGCCGAGACGTCCGCCGCCGAGCTGTCCGAGCAGGTCACCGTGGCGAAGGCGCGGCTGGCCACGGGGGTGATCACCACCGCCGATCTGTTGCGGCTTCAGGTCGCCATCGCGAACGCGCGCCAGCAGGCCCTGCAGGCGGGTGGTCAGGCGCAGGCATCGCGGGCGTCGCTGTTCGCCGCCATGGGAATGCGCGCCGGCGAGGGTGCCCCGCCTATCTTGGTCGAGCCAAGGGCCCTGTTGACCATGGCGCGGTCCGAGGCGGCGGCGTCCGCCGACGCGCTGCTGCCGACCGCGCACGCGAAGCGCCCCGAGGTTCGTCAGCAGGCCCACCTGACGTCGTCGGCCGAGCTCGACGCGCGGGGGAGCGGCTACGCTCTGTTGCCCGAGGTGGATCTCGAGGCGGCCTATGTGCGGGTCGACGGCCAGCAGTTCGCGCCCAAGAACTCCGCCTTCGTCGGCGTGAAGGCCGAGTGGGGGATCTGGGAGTGGGGCGCCTCCGAGCATCGTCGTCGCGCCGCCCTGGCACAGGCCGCGGCGGCCCACCGGGACGCCGAGGGGTTGGATCGCCAGATCGAGGCCGAGATCGTGGGCGCGGTGGCGGAAGGGGACGCCGCGCGCGGTGCCGTGCAGGCGGCCGAGGAGGCGATCGCCAGCGCCGAGGAGGCCTTCCGGGTCACCGAGGCCCAGACGAAGGCGGGAACCGCGACGACCACGGATCTCCTCGAGGCGCAGTCGGCGCTGACCCAGGCGCGCCTGAACCTGACCCGGGCGGAGTACGAGCTGGCCCTGACTCACGTGCGGCTGACGCGCGCCGTTGGAAGCTGACGGCGGGACTAAAGTCTTTCGTCGGCTCTGCCGAGCCCTCTGCGATGAACGGCTCTTCGTCCTGTTCGGGGGTGGGCGACTCACAGTCCGACCTGTCGGCCGTCTATCAGGCGGCGGCCGCCAGGCGGGCCCAGGACGCCGCTCGCACCCAGGGGGCGAACGCCGTTCGCCTCGTGGAAGGCGCCACCGGCCCCGACGCCGAGTCGAGGCCGCTGCCCGACGGGGCGACGATCAGCGTCCGCGCCTGAGCCTCGGGGCGCCCGGGATGCGATCGCCGCTCGCTTGACAGCGGGCGAGAAACGCGACCGAATCGACCCACGATGTCGAACGAGTCACCCGCGGCCGGCCGCCACTGTCCGCCATGGCCCTGATTGCCTTCGGCCTGGGCGCGATCGCGCTGTCCTGGCTGACGCTGCGCCTGCAGCCGAAGCGCTGAGAGAAACTCATGGCATTCGCCATGCGGGTTCGTCGGATCGTCCTCTCGTTCGTCGTCGTGATCGTGACCCTGGGTGTCCTCGCGGTCGTCGTGCTTCGATGGGCGGCGCGAGATGATGCTCCGTCGCTGACGACCGACACCTCCAGCACGCAGCTTCTGACGAGCGCCGCGCGGGTGGCGTTTCTCGCCCGCTATCTGAAGCTGCGCGGCCCCGTCACGGACGCTGCTTTCCACATCGTCTGGCACGACAACAGCCACGGGGTGCCCGGTCCCTCCGACTGGTCGGTGGTCGCGGCGCTCCAGGTCCCTCCGACGGACAGGACCGCCTGGTTGGCCGACGCGCGTCCGGTGACATCACCGCATTCGTTCGCGAGAGTCCCCATTCCTTCCGCCTGGAACGTGCACTCCGCTGGCGCCACCCATGTGAGGGAGGGGGTCTGGTTGATCTGGCACCCGGAAGGCGTGCTCGAGGTTTCGGCGTCCACGAACTGACGGTGGCCCATCTTGCGCCGGGTCGGCACCGAACCCATTGAAAGGGCAACGGAGGTTGCCCATGTCGAAAACGGTCGCGCGACGAGGAACGAGTCTGGGCCGTGGTCTGGTGATCGGGCTGTGCGCCACGCAGGCGCTCGACTGGGTGAGCATCCTCCTTTACGAGGGCGAGTCGGCGGCGACGCGCGCCACGGAGAACCGCGTTCGCGGCGATCGGCAGGCCTACGAGGTGGCCGTCGAGCGGATGGCGACCCGCGCCGGGCGCAAGCTGAGCGAGGACGAGGTGAAGCGGTGGGGATGGCGCTTCCACAAGACCTTCGGTCTGCTGGGCGGGCTCGGCTATCTGGGCCTTCGTCGCGCTTTTCCCCGGCTGCGCTGGGGTTGCGGTCTGGCCTTCGGCAGCGCCTTCTTCCTGCTGGTCGATGAGCTCATGGTCCCTCTTCAGGGGCTGACCCCGGGACCGCAGGCGTTCTCCTGGAAGGTCCACGCGCGGGGTGCCGCGGCACATCTGGCCTACGGGATGGCGGCCGAAGCGACGGCGCGCCTGTTCGACGGCGCTGACCGTCGCTAGTGCACCGCCGTCGAAATAGCGTCACGGTCGGCCGTTGACGCTATTTCGACGGCGGTGCACTAGCGCGCCGCGCGCCGTTTGGCTGGCTTGCGCTGTGACGCGGGACGCGCGCGGGTGTCAGGCCTGACGGCGGTGGAACGGCGCGCGCTGCCGGCCCTCGCTGGGGTCGCCTTGCCGCTTTTCGCGCCCGCCAGGGTGGCCTTCAGCGCCTCCATCAGGTCGACGACCTTGCCTTTCTCCGCGGTGGGCGGGGTGACCGCGATCTCCTCACCCTTGTCCTTCTTGTGCACCAGCTCCATCACGCGCTGCTTGAACGTGTCCTCGTACGCGCTGGGATCCCAGTGCCCCGCCATCGCGTCGATCAGCTGCGACGCCAGGGCCAGCTCCTGCTTGCCCACGTTCGCCTTGTGCGGCACCAGCGCCAGATCCTTGGTGCTGCGCACCTCGTCCGGGAAATACATCGTCTGCAGGGCGAGGATGTTCTCGAGCGGACGCACGCAGACGACGTACTCCTTCGTGCGCATGACGAACCTACCGATCGCCACGCGGCTCTGCTGCTGCATGGCCTGGCGCAGCAGCCCGTAGGCCTTCGCCGCCGCCTCGCTGTCGGGGGCGACGTAGTAGGTCTTGTCCCAGTTCACCGGATCGATCTCCGCCAGCGGCACGAACCGTTCGATGTCGACGGTGTGTGACTTCTGCGGCTCCGCCGCCTCGATCTCCTCGTCGGTCAACACGACGTAGCGGTCCTTGGCCACCTCGAAGCCCTTCTCGATCTTCTCCCAGGGAACCTCCCGGTCCGAGCTCCCCGCCACCCGGCGGTAGTGGATGCGGTTCTTGGTCCCCTGCTCGAACTCGTGGAAGCCGACACGATGGGGTTCCGTCGCCGAGATCAGGTTTATGGGGATATTCACCAGCCCGAAGCTGATCGAGCCGTTCCACAGTGAGCGCGCCATGGCGCAACCACCGATACAGGACCCGTGCCAGGGCGAATTTCGCCTCTGCTTGGTTCATGAAGGCTCCACTGCTTCATCATCGTGACCGTCTGCTCCTCGACGGTTCCTGTCGGTAACGCCACTTCTTCGTGATGGGTTCCCCGGGTCAGCGCGGCGAACGCCGCCAGGGCGGCTGTACGAGCGACCGACCGCGCATCGAGCCGCGCCAGCGCAAAATGCGCGGACCGGACGGCGCCGTTCGACGTCCTCGAACGCCATTCCAGGACGACCGCGCTATCATCCCCGCCATGACCGAGGGCTCATCGAAGTTCACGCACGAGGCGGCGCTGGCGGCGAAGGCGGCGGGGGCCGCCCTGCGGGAGGCGCCGGCCGAGGTGCGCGCCGGGCTGCTGCGCGATCTGGCCGAGGCGCTGGGGCGCGAGGATGTTCGCGCCCAGGTGTTCGCCGCCAACGCGCGCGACATGGAGCGCTCCAAGGCGGACGTCGCCACCGGTGCGCTGGCCCCGGAGCTGCTGAAGCGGCTGGCGCTCGACGCGAAGAAGCTGTCCGCGGTGTCGGACGGGCTGGCGCAGCTCGCCGCGATGGAGGATCTGGTGGGGCGGGTCACGCTCCGTCGCGAGCTGGACGACGGTCTGGTGCTCGAGCGGGTGACCTGTCCGCTCGGGCTGATCGGCGTGGTGTTCGAGGCCCGGCCCGACGCGCTGGTGCAGATCGCCGGCCTCGCCATTCGCAGCGGCAACGCCGTGCTGCTGAAGGGGGGGCGCGAGGCGCAGGAGAGCAATCGCTCGCTCGCCGCCGTGCTGCACGACGTGTTCCGCGCGCGCGGGCTCGATCCGCGCGCCGCCGTGTTGCTCGAGGATCGCGCCGACGTGAGCGCGCTGCTGGGACTGGATGGCGTGGTCGATCTGATCGTCGCGCGTGGCTCGTCCGAGTTCGTGCGTCACGTGCGCGCCTCGACGCGCATTCCGGTGATGGCGCACGCCGCCGGCATCTGTCACCTGTACCTGCACCGCGCCGCCAATCCGGCGATGGCGGCGAAGCTGGCCCTCGACTCGAAGATGACTTACCCCGCGGCTTGCAACGCGCTCGAGACGCTGTTGTGGGACGAGGGGGCCGAGGCCGCCCTCGACGCGACGGTGGCGACGCTGACGGCGGCCGGCGTCGAGCTGCGCGGCGACGCCGAGACGCGCGCGCGTCATCCGAAGATCACGCCCGCGCCGGACGACGCCTGGGACACCGAATACGGCGCGCCCATCCTGTCCGTGCGGCGCGTGCGCGGCATGGACGAGGCGCTGGCGCACATCGAGCGCCACGGCTCCCGTCACACCGACTCGATCGTCACCGACGACGCCAAGGCGGCGGCGAAATTCCTGGCGTCCGTCGATTCGGCCGGCGTCTATCACAACGCCAGCACCCGCTTCGCCGATGGCTATCGCTATGGCCTCGGCGCCGAGGTGGGGATCAGCACCGACAAGCTTCACGCGCGCGGGCCCGTCGGTGTGGACGGCCTGCTGACCTATCGCTGGCTGCTGCATGGAAGCGGGCAGCTCACCGCCGACTACGGTCCGGCCGGCCGCCGCTTCAAGCATCAGGGGTAGTTTCCCGCTACGTGAACCTGGCCCGCGGTGGCGCCGAGCGCGATCACCGCAAGACGGACCCGAACGCCCGTTGCAGCGCCGACCAGCGGCCCTATCGCGTCGATGGCGACTCGACGGCGGCGCGGCTGTTCTTCAAGCTGCCCTGATTTCGCGCGGCTGGCGCGCGTCGCGGACATAAAAAAGGCGGTGCGAGAAACTCGGATGCCGGCCCCCCCGGACCGAGTTTCTCACACCGCCGCGTCCCCTTCCCTGATGCCTCTCCCCAGAATCAAAACACTATTCAGTTTTTCAGACTTCCAACCAACTACGTGATGAAGGACTTCCCCTATTCAATTTTTCTTCCCGTTGTTGTTTCGTAGGTCACCGCCTTCCCCTTTTCCCTCTTGCCCCTTGATCCTCCCCCGACCCACCGTCTGTAACCGAACCGAACCTTTTCAACCCCCGCCGCTCCCCGTGTCCCCCGTCTCGATGATTTACTTATAGCTCCGCTGATGTTTCGGCGTCCTTTCGTCTCCGAGAATCTTTGGTAACAACGCGGCGGCGATGGGCGCGTCACCGTCGGTGTTTTCTCTGGAAATCTCGAATTGGCGCGGAGTCTCGCGGGGCGGACTGACGACGCAACTCCGCGCGGCGCGGGCCGAAAAAGCCCGCTCGTGCGCCTCGTTCTGTGGATGACAGCCTTCGCGCTCGCCGCCGCGGCCTTCGCCGCGTGCGAGGCGTCGCCGAGATTGGTGGTGTTCGGGTCCGCTCCGCTGATCGTCGTGGCGGTCCTGCTCGTTCGTCGCCGTCATCGTCGCGCGCGGCTCGTCGCGGAGATGCTCCTGGCGTGCGGGATCGGCGCCTACGTCGGCGCGCGTGCGGCGACGCCGCCGGTGCTGCCCGGGCCGCTGGTGGCGGTGCTGGACAGCGAGCGTCGAGCCTCGATTCGAGGGTGGATCACCGACGGACCCGAACAGAGTGCTGGCGGCGCGCGCCTGCGCGTCGCGATCGAGGGAATCGACGGCCACGCCGTTCAGGTGGACGGCGCGCTGTCGATCGTGAACGGCGTCCCCGCGTTGTTGCCCGGCGATCTCGTGCGATTCGACGCGCACGCGCACGCGGTGCGGGGGCTGGCCAATCCGGGCGTGGCCGATTCGTCGTTGCTGGCGCGCGCGAACGGGATCGACTGCTTTCTCGGCGTGGGCCACGCCGCGGACATCCTGCGCGTCGACGATGATGCGCGCGTCCTGCCCCGCCGTCCCTGGCTCTGGCCGTTCCGCTGGGCGGCGCAAGCGCGGCATGCCCTCGATGGCGCGATCGATCGCGCGACCGCCGGCACGTCGTGCGCGCTGTTGCACACCGCCGTGCTCGGCGAGCGGCGGAACAGCGACGCGCGGGTCGAGGATGGATTTCGCGCTGCCGGCGCGACGCACGTCCTGTCGGTGTCCGGGCTGCACCTGGCGGCCGTCGCCTTCGTCTTCTTCGTGGGCTTGCGACGCGCGCTGACCGTCGTGCCACGCCTGCCCCTGTGGTTCGATCCGCGGCGCCTGGCCGCGCTGCTCGCGCTGCCGGCGATCGCGTTCTACACGTTGATCTCCGGTGATGCCGTCGCGACGATCCGGTCCGCCTTGATGATGGCGGTCGGACTGCTCGGCGTCGTGCTGGGGCGGCGGACCCGTCCCGTCGTGGCGGTGGCGGCGGCGAGCGGGGCGCTGATGGCCTGGTCACCGCTGGTGCTGTTCGACGTCTCGTTTCAGCTGTCGGTGGTGTCGGTGCTGGCGCTGGCGCTGCTGTCCGGGCCCCTGGCGCCGGGGTTCGAGGGCCTGCCGTCGCTGCCGGGGCGCGTGCTGAGAGGCGTGGGGCGGCTGGGCGCGGCCACGTTGGCGGCGGGCCTCACCACGGCGCCGCTCGTGGCCCATCACTTCGGCGAGGTCACGCCGGCCGCGCCGCTGGGGAACCTGCTGCTCGTGCCGCTGGTCGAGATGGTGGTCGTTCCGTTCGGGCTCGGCGGCGCGACGCTGGCGGCGCTGGCTGGCGATCGGTGGGGCGGTCCGCTGCTCGCCGTGGCGAACGGGGGCGCGCGCCTGGCGCTGGCGGCAGCCGAGAAGTTCCGGCTGCTGGCGCCCGTCTGGACGACGCGGTCTCCGAACGCGTTCGAGACGGCGACGCTGGTGGTGGGCGGGGCGCTGTCGCTGGCGGCGCTGCCGCGTCAAGCGGGCGGGCGCCGCGTCAAGGCGCTCGCCGCCGCCACCCTGCTGGGGATGGGGGGTGTCAGCCTGGTGGTGCGCGACGTGAGCCGACGCCACGACCCGGATCTGCTGGTGACGTTCCTCGACGTGGGGCAGGGCGACGCCGCCGTCATCCAGGCGCCGGGCGGGGGCACCATCTTGATCGACGGCGGTGGAACCTACGACGGCTCGTTCGATCCGGGCGCGCGGGTCGTCGAGCCGTTTCTGCGAGCCCGGGGCATCACCCGCGTCGACACCGTGGTGCTTTCCCACCCGCACCCGGATCACCTGGGGGGCCTGCAGCGAATTCTGGCGCGCTTTCCCGTGGGGCAGCTGTGGACGAGCGGCGACGACGGCCACAACCCGGAGTACCACCGGCTCATCGACGCGGCACGGGCGCGCGGTGTGCTGCTGCCCGTTCCCATGAAAGAAGCGCTGGGGCCGACCGTGCTCGAGCCGCTGGGACCGTTCGTCGGCGATGGGGGTGGCGAACGGATCGGGCCGCCGGAGGGGTCGACCGTCAATGATGCGTCGCTGGTGATTCGTCTGGCTTTCGGGAGCCGGTCGGTGCTGTTCGCGGGCGACATCGAGGCCGACGGCGAAGGGGAGGTCACGGGACGAACGGCGGCGGGGCAGATCGTCGCCTCCGACGTCTTGAAGGTCCCCCACCACGGGAGTCGCACCTCTTCGAGCGCCGAGCTGCTGGACGTGGTGCGGGCGCGGCTCGCGGTGATGTCGCTCGGCTGGAAGAACCGTTTCCACTTTCCCAACGCCGACGTGGTGGCGCGCTACAGGGCCCGTGGGGTCACGTTGCTGCGCACCGATCTCGCTGGCGCGGTGACGATCCGGGTGACGCCCGACGGTGACATGACGACCAGCTGCGCCCGCGGATGCCAGTAGATGACCTCACGCGGGGGCAACCCGCTCCCCTCGGGGCACCCGTGCACTAGACTGGCCGGCCATGCCGCTGCGTTTTCGGATCCTGCCCGCCCCCCAGGGGAATCGGCCGGTGTCGGCGCCGGGACCGGGGGTGGCCGTGGCGACGGGGCCCACCGAGGAGCTGACGTTCGAGCTGGCGGCCGACCTGACCGAGGTGCGCGTGGGACGCCAGCCGTCGTCTCACATCGAGCTGCCGTTTCCTGGGGTCTCCGCCCTTCACGCCCGGCTGTTCAAAGGGGAGTCCATTCACGAGTGGTGGCTGGTGGATGAAGGGAGCACGAACGGGACCTGGCTCGACGACCAGCGGCTCGCGCCCCGGCGGCCGGTGCTGATCCGCCCGGGCAAACGCATGCGCATCGGCTCCGTCGACATCGTGTTCGAGGGGTGGTCGACGACGGCGCGCGGTGAGGAGGGGACGGGGACCATCGCCCGTCGGCTGATCAGCGACCTGTTCGGCAGCACGGGCGGCGAGATCCCGTCGCTGGCCGTCGAAAGTGGCGTTGCTTCGCGGACGAACGTGCGGCTCGCCGAGCGCGAGCGTCGCTACCTGGTGGGCCGCGCCGATAGCTGTGATCTGGTGCTGTCCGGCGAGCACGCGTCGCGCGAGCACGCCGCCTTCGTCAGGCGCTGGGAGGGGGTCTTCGTCTCGGACCTCGGCTCGAGAAACGGCGTCGTCGTGAACGGCACGGTGATCTCTGGCGAACATCATCTGTCCGATGGAGATCGGATCGAGATCGGGGCGGTGACCTTGCGGCTCGCCGATCCGGAGGATCGCTATCTTCGGCGGCTGGAGGCGCTGGGAGAGGGCGCGACGGCCGGGGACGCTCATTCGGTCGCGGCGGATGCGCCCGCTCCGTTGCCAGCAGGGACGAAGACGCCGCCGCTCGCCTCGCCGGCGGTCGTCGCCGAGGTCGAGGTCGCCACCGCGCGCCGTCCGGCCGTTCGTCGCTCGGGCTCGGTGACGTCGATCGCGCGCGCCGAGCGTGCGAAGGCGATGGTCCGCCGCTCTCCGCTCCGCAGATTGACGATGGTGCTGGCGGCCTGTCTCGTCGTCGCGGCCGTGGCGGGGCTGATCGTGCTGCTCGTCGCCTGACTGGACGATTTTCGCCGCGGACGGAAGAATCCTGGGCAACCGAACGGCGCTGGCGCCGATATCCCCCCATGAGCTTGTCGAAGGGGGCGACATGATCGGAAGGCGTCGCCGTGTCGCGCGGCGAACGGTCGCCGCCGCGACGGTCGGCATCGTGGCGTTGCTCGCCGTGTTTCCCTGCGCCGCCGCCGACCCGAACGACGACGACCCTGGGGACGACGAGCCACGCTGCAACCGTCACGACGACCTGTCATGCACGGTCGTGCGCGAGACGACCGCCGGCGTCTGGGTGTGGACGGCGAGGTTTCGACCGGCGGAGCCGAACAGTCCCACCTGGTCGATCGCGGTCGGCACGGCCGTGGTCGGCGCCGCGCCCACGGTGAAGTTCCTGCCCATCCCGCCGGCGACGAGGAGCCCGACGCCCAACGGCGCCCCCATCCTCGAATGAGGGCGGTCGCGCGCTCAGCGCTTCTTGCGGCCGGCCTTGCGGGCCTTGCGCGAGTCCTTGCGCTTCTGCTTTTCCTTGGCCTTGTCGACGTTGCGCTTCGGGGCCTGAAAGTGCCCCCGCTCGGCCGAAGGCTGGTTCATCATCGAGGCCAGCTGATTCACATCGAGGCCGCCCAGCTTCTTCAGCTGCGCCAGCTGCTTGAATCCGGGGATCTTCCCCAGCAGCCCGGTCGACATCCCGATCTGCATCATCATCTGACGCATGGTCGCGAAGCGGTTCAGGATGTCGGCGACCTCGTTCTCCTTGCGGCCCGAGCCGCGGGCCACGCGGCGCAGCCGGCTCTGGTCGTAGAAGGCGCTGCGCTTCTTCTTGCGCTTCCCGCCGTCCAGCACCTCTTCCCAGCTGGTGATGACGAAGCGCTCGGGGTGGCGCCGCTCGTCGTCGGTCATCGACGAGATGATGGCCTTGATGCGATCGAGCTCGCGGTCGTCGATCTTCGTCCCCTCGGGCATGGCGTCCGCCATCCCGGGGATCTTGTCGACCATGTCCGACAGCGAGCCCATCTTCTTCAAGACGGCGATCTGCTCGAGGAAGTCGTTCATATCGAACTTCCCCTTCAGCATCCGGACGGCGTCCTGCTCGGCCTTCTCCTCGTCGACCACTTCCTCGAACTGCTGAACGAGGCCCACCACGTCGCCGCGCCCCAGGATGCGGCTGGCCATGCCGTCGGGACGGAACTCTTCCAGGCGGTCCGACGACTCGCCCATGCCGACGAACTTGATCGGCTTGCCGGTGACGGCCTTCACCGACAGCGCGGCGCCGCCGCGGGCGTCGCCGTCCAGCTTGGTCAAGATCACGCCGTCGAGGTTGAGGCGATCGTTGAACGCCTTGGCCGTGCCGACGGCGTCCTGGCCGATCATCGCGTCGATGACCAGCAGGATGTTCGCGGGATGCGCCCGCTTGTCGATCTGGGTCAGCTCCTCCATCAACACCTCGTCGATGGCGAGGCGGCCGGCGGTGTCGAAGATGATGACGTCGCGGCCGGTCTCGGCGGCGACGCGCACGGCCTTCTCGCAGATCAGCGGGGGCGAGCCGCCCGGCTCGGCGTAGACGGGGATGCCCAGCTTGTCGCCGATGATCTGCAGCTGCTCGATGGCGGCGGGGCGGTACACGTCGGCCGCCACCAGCAGGGGGCGCTTGTGGTTCTTCTCCAGAAAGCGCGCCAGCTTGCCGACGGTGGTCGTCTTGCCGGAGCCTTGCAGGCCGACGAGCATGATTCCCGTCGGGCCCTTCTTGGCGAACTTCAGGCTGGTGTCGACGGGACCCATCAGGTCGACCAGCTCGTCGTGGCAGATCTTGACGAAGTGATC
The DNA here is from genome assembly GCA_036500205.1 of Polyangia bacterium. GTDB lineage: Bacteria > Myxococcota_A > Polyangia > Fen-1088 > Fen-1088 > DASYCK01. Next base: position 16,851 of record DASYCK010000074.1, read on the forward strand.
CTCGGGGCTGACCCGGCGGACCTTCTCCTTCGTCGAGGCCTTCACCTTGACGATGACGCCAATCGCCTTCTCGCGGACCCGGTTGCAGAAGTCCTGCACCACGTCGTAGCCGACGTCGGCCTCGAGCAACGAGTCGCGGACGTCCTTGAGGGCGTCGTTGACCGTCGCCTCGTCGAGCTCGGCGAGGCCCTGGAAGCGTTGTTTCGCGGAACGGAAGCCTTTTGTCAGTGTCTCGAACATGAGCGGGCGGGGAATCTAGCACGAGACGCGTGGAAGGGGCTGGCGCCCCTCCACGAGCCCTCCCCGACGCGACTAGAGCCGGACCCGGAGCTTGCTTGGCCAGCGGTGTCTCCGGTGGGCACAGCCCACCTCCGATCCCAGAAAGAAACAAGGCGGACGGAGAAGCTAACGTCGCTCGGGGCTTCTATGACCTGTTGGCGGACCTGGATTCCCACCAGGTGGTCCAGCGGCGGCGGGCGGCTTCCCGTTTTCTCTTGGGGAGGTCGGGGGAATAGCCGAAGGTGCCATCGGAGAGGGGGCGCAACTCCTCGAAGGCCAGCTGGCGGGCGGCGGCGTCTTTTTCGCCGAGGGCATCGAGCAACCAGGCGAAGCGCGGGCGGCGGGTGTTGCGCTCCCACCACGCCGTCCACCGCCCCGTATCGTCGAAGTCCATGGCCGTCAGCAGGACGAGCGCCCGCCGCGCCGCCTGGGACACCGCCGCTTCGCCCCTCAGCTGAGCGATGAAGATCGGAATCGCCAGCTCGTCGCGCATCTCGGCCAGGCTCTCGATGGCGCCGGCCGCCTCCGGCGATTCGGAGACGGCCGCCGCGCGAAGCTCGGCGACGAAGGCCTGCGCGACGGGGTGCCCCATGCGCTGGCGCAACGCCCGCAACGCCAGCGCCCGCCCTTTGTCCTCGGGATCGCGGGCGCGACGGCACAGCGCCAGGGCGGCCGATTGGGCGATCGCCTCGGCCGGGGTCTGCTCCAGCACCGCCAGCAGGGGAACCCCATCGGAGGGGTACGACTCGAGGAGCTCCACCTGCGTGGGGACGCGGATCGAACGCTCGCCCGTCAGATCGGTCGGATCACCGACCTCCATCTCCGTGTCCAGCAGCGATTCGTCGAGCAGCGCCCCCGACAGATCGAGGACCTGCTCGAGGGGCGTCCCCTTCGGTACGCCCGCGGGGAAGTCGGGCCACTCCGGCGCCGGGGGCTGGAACGGGGGCGGCACCCTCCGCTGCGGAAACAGGAAGCTCTTGCGGGCCCGGTCGACGCCCATCGCCTGGGCCAGCAGCGGCGCGTAGCGCTGGGGGAGCGGCTCGCCATAGATGCGTTGCCGCAACGCCATCAGCCGCAGCTCGGGCACGACGAACAGCCGCGCGTCGAAGCCCGACTCGGCCACCAGATTCCGGATGTCGTCGGTCGCCACCGGTTCGGCGCACAGCAGGTTCAGCTTCTGCGCGTGCGAGCCGACGGGGACGAAGCGCATCCTCGCCGTCTGCTCGGAGGTCAGCGGCGGCGTCTCGGTGACGGTCGTTCCGTCCGCCAGGTTGGGCGCGGGCACCGGCAGCCCGGTCACGGCCGCCAGACGCGCCCAGATCTGCGCCTCGGTGAGCGCGCCCATCTCGAGCAGGGCCGTATCCAGTCCCCCTCCGTACACGCACTGGCGCGCGGCCGCCGCCCGCACCGTCGCCTCCGGGAGGACCCGCTCCGCGATCAGCAGCGCCTCGAGCCGTGCCGACATGCCTCAGGATACCGCGAATGCCGGTTCGCGGGTCCCTCCGCCGTCGTCACGCCCGCGAAATGGGTCAGGTGTCGAGGATCACGTAGGTACCGGCCAGGTGGTCGTGCAGCGCGCGGTGCTCGCGATCGAAGATCGCCCACAACCACCCCAGCCCCCCGGGCAGCACGCTGACGACGAGCGCCGCCACCCGGATCAACCCGCGCACGGGCCCCGGGGCGCGGCCGCGCGTCGAGATCAGGCGGATGCCACAGAGGCGCATGCCGATGGTCTGTCCCGACATGCTGGCGAAGTAGAGCTGGTAAAGAACGGTCAGCCCCACGAACAGGCCGATCGCGCCCACGGCCATGGGGCTGCGATCCAGGATGCCGGCCACCAGCAGATCGGGGCCGATCTCCTTGGCGTGGGGCATCGGCGCGCCGAGGATCAGCGCGGTGATCGTCGTGACCAGCAAGCTGAACACGAACAGGATGGCCGCGTCCACGGTCGCCGCCACGAAGCGCCTCCCGAACCCCGTCACCCGCACCCGCATCACCCGTTCGGCGGAGGGGCGCGACACGGTCGGCGCCGGCGCGGCTCCGCGCGGGGACGACGAGGGAGAAAATACGGCGGCCAGGCTCACGCCGATCATTTTGCGAACTGTCACCAGCGAGGGCAAGATTTTCTCAACCAAGGCCGCCCACCTGACTTTGAATGGCGGCCAGGGCGGCGATGGCCGCCGTCTCGGTGCGCAGGATGCGCGGCCCGAGCGTCGCGATCCGAAATCCGGCGCCGGTGGCGAGGGCGACCTCTTCGGCGGTCAGGCCCCCCTCGGGGCCGATGAGGACCGCTACCCCGGTGGGCTGGGGCGGGACCAACACACGCAACGGGGGCGCCCCGGGCGCCTCCTCCCAGGGAACCACGCGCGCCGTGCCCGGGGTCAGGGCGGCGACCGCGTCGCCGAGCGATGAGAGTGGCGCGATGTCGAGCAGTTCGGCCCGCCCACACTGCCGGGCCGCCTCGCGCGCGATCTTTTCCCAGCGGTCGGGCTTTGCCTGCTGGCCCGCCGCGCTGCGAGCGGTGCGCACGGGGACGACCTTGATCGCCCCCAGCTCGGTCGCCTTCTGGACGATCAGGTCCATCCGCTCGCCGCGAGGCAAGCCCTGCAGCAAGGTCACCGGCGGGGTACCGGGCAGCACGAGCTGCCGGCGCTCACCCAGCGACAGCGTCATGTCGTGAGAGCCGGCGCGGTCGATCGTGGCGGTGACCTCCAGACCGCGCCCGTCGAACAGCTCGACCGTGTCGCCCGCGCCCAGGCGTAACACGCGCGCCAGGTAGCGATGCGCCTCGCCTTCCAAGGTGACCGACGGACCATTCAGCTCGGTCGATGACACCCAGATGCGCGGCATCGTCGACTACCTCCGGCGCAAGGTGAGACCTGACCACTCGTCGTCTTCCTCGCGGGCCTGCGGCTCGAACCCGGCCGCCAGGTAGGCAGCCGCGACGGCGTCGGTGTCCTTGGTCAGCAACCCCGAGAGGATGGCATGCCCGCCGGGGACGATCCGGGCGTGCACGTCCGGGGCGAGCGGCCCCAGGACGTCCGCCTGGATGTTCGCCAGCACGACATCGAACGGTGGCGCATCCGCGAGGACATCGAGCGTGCCGGTCGCCGTCATGACCGTGGTCACCCGATTGCGGGCCAGGTTCTCCTGCGCGCAATCCGTGGCCTCGGAGTCGACGTCGACCGCCGTTCCCGCCGCGTCCGGCCACAATCGCGCCGCCGCGATCGAAAGGATTCCGGAGCCGCAACCGAGATCGAGGAACCGCCGCACGGGGGCGCCCTGGCGCGCCCGCGCCTCGCCCAGCTCTTCCGCCAGCCGGATCACCAGCCGCGTGGTGGCGTGCCCCCCGGTGCCGAAGGCGCGTCCCGGGTCGAGATCGATGACCCGATCGCCATCGCAGACGGTGCCGGGGTCCCAGCTCGGGCGAACGATGAAAGTCCGTCCGACGCGGGTGGCGCGGAAGAACTGCTTCCAGACGTCGCGCCACTCGTCCTCGTGGCTGGTCCGTTCGGTCACGGCGACGCCGTCGACCGCCAGGCCTGCTTCCCGTGCCCGCTCGACCGTCACTTCGATCGTCGCCAGCGCCAGGTCCCGGCTCTCTGGCGCCACGTAGGCCACGATGACGGCGCGACCGGCCGCCGCCTTCAGCAGCGTTCCCGCGTCGCGCGTCTCCACACCTTCGGCCACGTCCTGTAGGACGGTGGCCATGATCTCCCCCATCTCGGCCGGAAGGTCGACCGCGATCTCGAGCCAGGTCGTACGTCGATCCGTCACGCGCGCACCACCAGGGCGCGAGGCGCTAGCGAACCACGCGGCGCTTCTGCTCGCGACGACGACGCTTCCGCGCCTCGCGCATCTTCCGTTTTTTCTTCACCGAGGGCTTCTCGTAATAACGGCGACGCTTGATCTCTTGAAGGATGCCTTCCTTCGACATCTTCTGCTTCAGGATCTTCATCGCCTTCTCGATCGAGTCACGAACCTCTACCTCGAGCGGTCGGCCAAGCAGTGTCTCCAAAAAATCGTCCTCCGGGGCGGAAAAGTGAAAGGGCGGGCATTTAAACCGACGGTTCCCCGGACGTCAAGGCTCCTAAAAAAAATCGGACGATGTCGTCGGTAGAGCCCACACTATCGGCAACGGAAATCCGATAAGGTCAGACCGACCATCCGGTCGAAATCGTCCGATTCTGAAAGGATTTTCGGCGCAAGGTGCGATAGATATTATTAGGAAAACCGTAAATCACGGCGCCTCGGCATCGGGTCTTATCTGTAATTTACAAGACAACCCGTTACGCAAAAGGCTGTAAAAATACATGGTTTACCTCTTGTAAGTGTCTCATCTTTTGTACGAGTATGCGCCCGCTCTGTACGAAAATCTGAACGACGGGGTGCGCCGGACAGAGGCCCATTTTCGAAACGATTAGTAATCCTCTTCAATGGTGATGAGGCGCCGACTAGGGACGGAAACGGTTAAAGGAGTCGACATGACGTTCACGGGTGCGAAGGTTTTCACGGCTACGAAGGCCAAGGATCGGGAAGAGCTGGGGGACGTGTTGACGAGGTGGCTGAGGGACAACCCGCGCGCGCGCATCGTCGACAAGATCGTGACCCAGAGCTCGGACAACGAGTTTCACTGCCTGTCGATCACGCTGTTCTACGATCTGGCGGCGGCGTAGTTTCCGGTAATCGCGGTCGCCGGGGCGGCGCGGGCCCGACGGACCGCTGACCTAGGGCGGCGGCTTCGTCCGCGGCCAGAACCGCTCGACTCCCACGGAGTTGTCGGCCGCCATGGGTATACTGCGACGATGCGCTTTGGGTTCCTGGTCAAACGTGGAAAGCCGGAAGCGCGCGAGCTCGCCGCCGAGCTGATCGCGCTGCTGGTGGCGCGCGGCTGTCCCGTCTTCGTCTGCGACGAGGAGGCCCGCGGGCTTGCGGGGGCGGAGATGGTGACGGAGGCGGTCCTGGCCTCCTCCGTCGACGCGCTGGTCGTCCTGGGCGGGGATGGAACGTTTCTCTATGGGGCGGGGCTGGTTGCCGACCGCGGCGTTCCGCTCTTCGGCGTGAACCTGGGAAGTCTGGGCTTCATCACGCACTTCCAGCGGTCCGAGGCCGCCGCGTCACTGCAGGCGGCGTGCGCCGGCCAGCTCACCATCGACGAGCGGATGCGACTGCGCGTGACGGTCACGTCGGCCGCCGACGGGCGGGTCCTCGAGACGCGCAGTGCGGTGAACGACGCCGTCATCAGTCAGCCCGCCATGGCGCGGCTGCTGGATCTCGAGGCCCGGCTCGACGGTGAGATCATCACCACCTACAAGGCCGACGGCCTGATCCTGGCGACGCCCACCGGTTCGACGGCCTACAACCTGGCCGCCGGGGGGCCCATCTTGACCCCCGATCTCGAGGCGATCGTGCTCACGCCCATCTGCCCCCACACGTTGACGAATCGGCCGCTGGTGGTGCGTGCCGATCGCCGGGTGGTCGTCGAGAACGTCTCGGGCGGCCACGCCCAGCTCACGATCGACGGCCAGTGGGGGCGCGCCATCGGGCCGGGTGAATCGATCGAGGTGCGCAAGGAGGCGGCTCCGTTGCGGCTGTTCCGGGGCAGCGGCTCGTTCTTCTCGATCCTCCGCGAGAAGCTATCCTGGGGCGAGCGGTAGCGGCTTCCGGCGGAATCTCTATTTCGCTGCGCGGGTCGCGGCCACGCGTTCCAGAATGTTGGCGGCCAAAGCGGTCCAGCCGGTCTGGTGGCTGGCGCCCAGGCCTCGGCCTGTCTCGGCGTGGAAGTACTCGTGAAACAGCAACAGGTCCCGGAAGTGCGGATCGGTCCGGTAGGGCGGAGAGTCGCCGTGACAAGGGCGCCGGCCGGCGTCGTCGGGGAGAAATATCCGGGCCAGGCGACGCTCGATCTCCTCGGCGGCCTGCAGCAGGGTGACCTGTCGTCCCGAGCCGACCGGACACTCGACGAGGAAGGTGTCCCCATAGAAATGGTGGTGCCGCTTCAGCGCCTCGGCGATCAGGTAGTTGAGGGGGAACCAGATCGGGCCCCTCCAGTTCGAGTTGCCGCCGAACAGCTCCGTGTCCGATTCTCCGGGGGCGTAGTGGACCTCGCGGCGCTGGTCGCCGAGATCGATCACGTAGGGGTGCTGCGCATGCACGCGCGACAGCGAGCGGATGCCGAACGGCGACAGGAACTCGTTCTCGTCGAGGAGGTAGCGCAGCACGCGCTTCAGCCGGTCGCCGGTGGGGACGGCCAGCAGCCGCCTCTCCTGGCCGTCGAAGCGGGTCACGCCGATGTTCTTGGCCAGCTCGGGCTTGTTCTTCAGGAACCACTGCATGCGCCGCTCGAAGTAGGGGAGGCGGCGCAGCTGCGCCTCGTCGAGCGACTCGGCGGCGAGGATCGGGATCAATCCCACCGCCGAGCGGATGCGCAGCGGGATCACCCCGCGCCCGTCGATGAGCGCGTGATCGTAATAGAAGCCGTCGGTCTCGTCCCACAGCCCCGCGTCGCCGAGCTCGTTGGTGGCCTGCACGATGGCCACGAAGTGGTCGAAGAACTTCGAGGCGAGATCGGCGTACGGCCGATCCTTCTGGGCCAGCTCGAGCGCCATGGCCAGCATGGTGGTGCAGAAGAACGCCATCCAGGCCGTGGCGTCGGCCTGTTCCAGGCGGCCGCCGCCCGGGATCGGCTTCGAGCGGTCGAACACGCCGACGTTGTCGAGGCCGAGAAAGCCCCCCGCGAACAGGTTGTCGCCGTCGATGTCCTCGCGGTTGACCCACCAGGTGAAGTTCACCAGCGCTTTTTGAAAGGCCGCCTCGAGGAACTGTAGATCCTTGCCGCCGCCGGCCTGCTCGGCGAGCTGATACACGCGCCAGGCCGCCCAGGCGTGCACGGGGGGATTGACGTCGCCGAAGGCGTACTCGTAGGCCGGGAGCTGCCCGTTCGGGTGCATGTACCACTCGCGTCCCAGCAGGATCAGCTGCTGCTTCGCGAAGTCGGGATCGATGCGCGCCGTGGCCACGCAGTGGAACGCCAGATCCCACGCCGCGAACCACGGGTACTCCCACTTGTCCGGCATGGCGATGACGTCGCGCGCATAGAGGTGTCGCCAGGCCCGGTTCCGGCAATCGGCGCGGGCGCTCGGCGGGCGAGGCTCGACGGGATCCCCCTCGAGCCAGTGCTCCACGATGTAACCGTAGAACTGGCGGGACCACAGCAGGCTCGCGTCGGACTGTCGGACCACGCGCCGCTCGTCGGGAGTGAGCGCGCTGTCGCGCTGATCGCCGTGAAAGCGATCGGCCTCCGCCTTGCGCTGTTCGAACATTCGATCGAACGCCGAATCGAGCGGTGCGGGCGCGTCCTGCCCTTCGGCGCGCAGCCGGCACCTGATCACCTGCTGCTGCCCCGCCGCGAGGTCGAGCGTGTACCAGGCGGCGGCCTTCGTCCCGAAGCCCGCTGGATTGACGGCCTCCGCCTCGCCGTTCACGACGTGGCGATGGAAGGCGTCCTTCACGAATCGCGTGCGGCTGGGTGATTGAAACAGCCGTTCGGCGTTCGTCTCGTTGTCGGTGAACAGGAAGCGGGGGGGCGTTCCGCCGACGGCGTCACAGGCCAGACGGTACTTGCCGAGGGAAGGGTGCTCGGCGCGCAACTCTCCGTCGGCGCCCTCGATGCGGCCAGGGTCCCAGTACCCTTCGCCCTGTCGTCCCCAGGCCCAGGTGTTGCGCTGCCACAGCGTGGGCAGCACGTGCAGGACGGCGGGCTCGGGGCCGCGGTTCGCGCAGGTGATGCGGATGAGGATGTCGTCGGGGCCGGCCTTCGCGTATTCGACGAAGACGTCGAAGTAGCGCCCGTCTTTGAAGATCCCCGTGTCCTCCAGCTCGAACTCCGGCTGCGAGCGATCGCGGCGCCCATTCTCGGCGGTCAGCTGATCGTAGGGAAATGCCGCCTGCGGATACTTGTACAGCGCCTTCAGGTACGTGTACGTGGGGGTGGCGTCGAGATAGTAGTAAAGCTCCTTCACGTCCTCGCCGTGGTTCCCCTCGGGGCCGGTCAGGCCGAACAGCCGCTCTTTCAGGATGGGGTCCTTGCCATTCCACAGCGCCGGCGCGAAGCAGAGCCGGCACTCGCGATCGGTGAAGCCGAGCAGGCCGTCCTCGCCCCAGCGGTAAGCGCGGCTGCGGGCGTGGTCGTGGGGCAGATACGCCCAGGGATTGCCGTCCGCAGAGTAGTCCTCGCGCACGGTCGCCCACTGCCGCTCGGCGAGATACGGGCCCCAGCGCTTCCAGTTCACCGTGCGGTCGGCGTCCTCGCTCAGCCGCTGTCGTTCGGGATCGGGCTCGGCGCCCGGAGAGCCGTCGCTCATCTCGCGTCACTCATCTTCTGTCATTCATGGCGGGCGTCGCTCAACCGGCGCCGCCGAAGCTGACCACGCGCTTGATCCCCTCCGATGGCCCCAGCAGGAGGCTCTCGCACGCTTCGGGCGCGTAGCGCCCCGTGATCAGCGCCGCCAGCGCCGTCGGCCAGCGCCGATGGAACTCGGTCAGATCGACGGCGGCCTTCTCGAACGCGTCGCGCCCGGCGTTGACCGTCCCGTAGATGAGCTGGTTCTTGAGGACCAAGTTGCGCATGATCAGATCGGCGTCGAGCTCGATGGCGCCCCCGTGTCCGGGCACGCCCGTGAAGATGAACATGCCGTTCACGCCCAGGGTCTCGATGGCCTTGAAGGCGATCTTCGCGCTACCGGTCGCCTCGTAGATCAGATCGATGTTGCCGACGGTGGTGGGGAGCGCGGCGATGGGGACATCGGCCGAGGACAGGTAGTGCCCCCCCACCGACGCCACCCATTTCGCCTTGGGGCTGTCGGCCGGTTCGAGCGAATACACCGACGTGTCGAAGCCTCGCACCAGCAGCGCCATCGCCCCCAGCAGGCCGACGGGGCCGGCGCCCAGGACGACCGCGCGCTTCGCGACGTCGAGCTTCGTGGGGAGCGCCGTCGCCTGCAGCCAGGGCAAGCGATCCTGGACGTCGCCCACCTCGATCAACGCCTTCTCGGCGATGGTGAGCGGCTCCAGCAGCACGCCCACCGCGCGCAGATCGGGCGGCAGGACGATCATGTAGCTCTCGTCGTCGACCACCTGCTCGGTCATGAAGCCGTTGCGGCCGCTGATGCCGCGCTCGGTGAAGGCGCCGGTGATGCAGAAATCGGGGCGGTTGATGGCGCAGGCGGGACAGTCGGCGTGGCCGCAGGGGCGACGCACCATGGTCACCACCAGATCGCCCGGCTTGATGCGCGCCACGCCCCGCCCCACCTCGAGGACCTCTCCCAGCGACTCGTGGCCGATGACCAGGTACGGCGAGCCGGGCGGCGGCGTGCCGTAGTCGAAGCGCGCGATCTCGCGATCGGTCCCGCACACGCCGATGTCCAGCATCTTCAGCCGCACCTCGGTGTCGCGCTCCAGCCGCGGCTCCGGGTGATCCGTCACCACGCGAACCGCCTTCTGCTCCGGGAAAACAGCGACGGCTTTCATGGATGGAACGGTCTTACCTCCCGTTCGAAAGAAGGTCACGCGAAAACGGGGCGCCCATTTCGCATCGGAGAAGCAACGGGCTTTTCGGACGGTCGATGACGGGCTAGAAGAGCGCCTCGTGATCACCCTGCTGCGCATATCGGGATTCGCGTTGATCGACGAGCTCGAGCTGGCGCTCGGGCCTGGCTTGACGGTCGTCACGGGCGAGACGGGGGCCGGCAAGAGCATCGTCGTCGACGCGCTGGCGTTGCTGCGGGGCGGGCGGGCCAGCGTCGACGCGATCCGGACCGGCCGGGACGAGGCCCGGGTCGAGGCGGCCATCGAGCTGCCCGCCGACGCCGCCATCCGGGCGCGCCTGGCGGCCGAGGGGCGCGACGGCGGCGGGCAAGGAGAAGGCGAGCTGCTGGTGCGGCGGGTGATCTCGCGCACGGGGCGGGGCCGGATTCACGTGGGCGGCGCGCTGGCCAATGTCGGTGATCTGGCGTCCACGGTGGGGGGCCTCGTCGACATCGCCTCCCAGCACGACCAGCAGACGCTGACGGATCCCGAGCAGCAGCTCGCCATCCTGGACGACTTCGCGTCGAACCGGGCGCGGCGCGACGAGATGGCGGCGGCGTTCGGCGAGCTGCAAGCGGCGCGGGCCGAGCTGGAGCGCTTCGACGCCGACGCGCGCACCCGCGCCGAGCGGGAGGATCTGCTGCGCTATCAGCTGACGGAGATCGAGTCGGCGCACCTGACCGACGCGAACGAGGACGAGAAGCTGAAGGCCGAGCGCGAGCGGCTGCGCGGCGCCGAGAAATTCCAGGGCGTGGTGGCGCGGGGCGAAGAGGTTCTCTATTCGTCGGAGGGCGCCGTGGGGGGCCGCATCGCCGGCGTGGCGCGCGAGCTGGGGCCGCTGGCGGCGCTCGATCCGGCGCTGGCGCCGCTCGTGGAACGGCTGCGCGAGGCGGCGGCCCAGATCGACGACGTGGCGCGGGAGCTCGGGCGCTACGGCGAAGCGATCCGCTCCGATCCGGGCCGGCTGGCCGAGGTCGAGGAGCGGCTGTTCTTGATGAGTCGCCTCGCCCGCAAGCATGGCGGGACGCTCGCCGACGTGATCGCCCGCGGGGCGGCCATGCAGCGCGATCTCGGCGAGATAGGTTCGTTCGAGGAAGGCCTGGCCGCGCGCCGCGAGGCCGTGACGGCCGCCGAGGCGCGGGCCAAGGGCGCCTCCGAGAAGCTGTCCGACTCGCGTCGTCGCGCCGCCGTCGGCCTCGAAAAGAAGGTGAACGCGGCGCTGGGCGATCTGGCGCTCGGCGCGGCCCGGCTGCCGATCTCGGTCGAGCCGCGCGACGCGCTGTCGGGCTCGGGCGCGGAGCGGGTGCGATTCCTGTTCGCGCCCAACCCGGGCGAGCCGCCGCGGCCGCTGGCCAAGATCGCCTCCGGCGGCGAGCTGTCGCGCGTGATGCTGGCGATGAAGCAGGCGCTGTCCAAGTCCGATCAGGTGCTGACCTACGTCTTCGACGAGGTCGACGCGGGCGTGGGCGGCGCGACGGCCGAGGCCATCGGCCGCAAGCTGAAGATGCTGGCGGCCGATCGGCAGGTGCTGGTCATCACCCACCTGCCGCAGATCGCGGTGTTCGCCGAGGCGCACTGGCGCGTGACGAAGACAATCGGCTCCGAGCGCACGGCGGTCTCGATCGATCGCCTGAACGAGAAGGAACGGGTGGCCGAGATCACCCGGATGTTGTCCGGCGCCTCGACGTCGAAGCAGGCGACCGCGCACGCGGACGACATGCTCCGACGCGCGCGTGCCTGACCCGAGCGTTCCGGGTGAGGACTTTCGACAGGGCCGAGAACGGCGGCGGTCGTTTCCGAAACGGCGCGTCACTTTCGTGACCCCGCGCACAAAATGTCTCGCGCCGAATCGCCTCCTGCGGCAGAATGCCGGCGTGATCGCGGTCATCCGCGGCTCCCTGGCAGTTGACGGAGGTCGTCCGATGCGGTTCCCCCCCGGCATTCCGAAGCAGGTCCTGATCCTCGCGCTGGCGACGGGTTGTAGCGGCACGATCGGCAGCACCGCCAGCTCCGGAGGGCGATCGGGCAGCGGGGGCATGCACGCGAGCGGAGGGACCTCGGGCTCGGGCGGCACCTCCTCCGGTAGCGGTGGCTCCGGCTCGGGTGGCGACGGCAGCACGGCCGGCAGCGGCGGCAGCGGCAGCGGCGGTTCGGATGGGTCCGGGGGCGCCGGCTACGATCCGACCCTCGCCAACTGCCCCACGGCGGTCATCACGCCGACGCCGCTTCGACGGCTGACGAAGTTCGAGTACTCCAACACCGTCAAGTATCTGCTGGGCGTCGATCCCAGTCCGGCGAACGATCTACCCGCCGACGAGGTCACCGACGGGTTCGACAACAACGCCGCGGTCCTGACCGTGTCGTCGCTGCACGCCGAGAAGTACGTGCTGGTGTCCGAGGCGCTGGCCAAGGCCGCCGTGCAGAACCTGTCGTCGCTCACCACCTGCGACACCGTCGCGAAGGGCGAGGACGCCTGCGCGCTCGACTTCGCGCGCACCTTCGGCCGCCGCGCCTTCCGCCGCCCCACCACGGCGAACGACGAGACCATGTTGATGGCGGCGTACGGCGCCGGCCGCACCGGGGGGAGCTACGGCGAGGGGATCGAGGTCATGATCCGGGCGGCCCTGCAGTCGACCGACTTCCTGTATCGCCTCGAGCTGACGTCGCCGTCGAACAGCAACGCCCAGCTCGTCCCGCTGAGCGGCTTCGAACGGGCCACGCGGCTGTCGTACCTGATCTGGTCGGCCGGCCCCGACGACGCGCTGCTGGACGCGGCCGCCCGCGGCGATCTCGACAGCAAGGACGGCGTGGCCTCGAAGGCGCGGGCCATGCTTCAGGACCCGAAGGCGCGGCCCGCCATCACCGACTTCTACGATCAGTGGGCGGGGACGAGCCGCCTCGACATCATGACCAAGAGCGCCGACCAGTTCCCGGCGTATTCGGACGCGGTTCGCGATGCCATGAAGCTGGAGCTGCCCGCGTTCGTCTCGTACGTGCTGTGGGACGGCGGCGATCGCTCCTTGAACACGCTGCTCACGTCGCAGCAGGCGTTCGTGAACTCGTCGCTGGCCAGCATCTACGGCGTCCCCGCCCCGAGCGGCAGCGACGCCGGCACGCTGAAGATGGTCACCCTCCCCAGCAGCCAGGGACGCGCCGGCATCCTGACGCAGGCCGGGTTCCTGGCGGTGCAAGCCCACCCGGATCAGACGTCGCCCGTGCTGCGCGGCAAGTTCGTGCGTTCGCGGCTGATGTGCCAGCCGCCGCCGCCACCGCCCGCCGACGCCAACATCATCCCCCCGGCCATCACGTCGGCGAACACGGCCCGCGAGCGCAGCGCCGGCCACGTCATGGCGGGCTCGAGCTGCTCTGGCTGCCACCAGCTGATGGATCCCATCGGCCTGACGTTCGAGAACTTCGACGCCGTGGGCAGCTACCGGCAGACGGAGAACGGCGAGACCATCGACGTCTCGGGCATGATCGTCGGCGCCAGCGATCCGAACCTCTCCGGCGCGTTCAACGGCGTGCGCGAGCTGGCCGGCAAGCTGGCCAGCAGCGCTCAGGTGCGCGACTGCATGGCGACGAATTGGTTCCGGTTCGCCTCGGGCCGCTCGGAGGACACGCCGGACGGATGCTCGCTGACCACGTTGCAAGGCGCCTTCGCCAGCTCGGGCGGCGATCTGGTCGAACTGATCGTCGCCAGCACCCAAACCGACGCGTTCTGGTATCGCGCACCGTTCACGCAGTAGCGGGAGATGCAGTCATGAATCCTCTCCGGTTCACGAGAAGAAACCTGCTCCGAGGCTCCCTGGCCGCCACGGCGACCATTCCCTTGCTTGAGGCGGGCCGGGCGAGGGGAGCGTCGGCGTCGCCTACGCGGTTCGTCGTCTTCCTGATCCCCAACGGGACGCGCAACGCCCTGTTCTGGCCCACCGGCAGCGAGACCGACTTCAAGGTCAACACGCTCACGACGAGCCTGGATCCGTTCAAGAAGAAGCTGACGTTCCTGAAGGGGATCAAGCTGAACCCGGCGCTGCAGAACGGCATGCTGATGGGGAACGTCGGTTCGGAGCACGCGCGCGGGACCGGCGGCCTGCTGACGGGGCGTCCGCTGAACTCGGGGACGCAGTTCAAGAGCTTCGGCAACACCACCTCGGGCTGGGGCAGCGGACAGTCGCTCGATCAGTATCTGGTGGGGCGGCTGGCCCCCACCACCACGTTCAAGAGCTTGCAGCTCGGCGTCCACGTGCGCGACACGGAGGTGCGCGCCCGCATCGCCTACACGGGCAACAACCAGCCCATCCCGCCGCGCGAGGATCCCAAGGACGTGTTCAACGCGCTGTTTGGCGGCGCGGTCACCGATCGTCTGTCGGCGCAGCGCAAGAGCGTCTTCGACGCCACCAACGCCGAGACCGAGCGCATCAAGGGGCTGGTGGGCGCCGCCGATCGGATCAAGCTCGACGCTCACCTGACCGCGATGCGCGACGTGGAAACCCGCCTCGTCAGCATGCAGGCGACGCCGTCGACCTGCGCGAAGCCGACCTTGCAAGACGTCGATCTGACCAGCGATGATCAGTACCTGAAGGCGGGCCAGATGCAGATGGATCTGGCGGTGGCGGCGCTGGCCTGCGACCTGACGCGGATCATGACGTTCCAGTGGTCTTACTCGGAGAGCGAGCACCTGTTCGGCTTCCTCGGCATCACCGGGAACCACCACGCGATCTCGCACGACTTCTCGTCGAGCGGCACGAACTACGACGCCTACAACAAGATCCAGACCTGGTACCTGCAGCAGTTCGCGTACCTGCTGCAGAAGATGGATTCGTACCAGGAGGGCGATGGGACCTTGCTCGACCACAGCGTGGTGCTGTTCGCCACCGAGATCGGCGAGTCGACGCAGCACGATCTGATGATGATGCCGTACGTGCTGGCCGGCAGCGCCGGTGGGAAGATCCGCGCGGGGCGGCTGCTCGACTACAGCAACAACCGACAGGACAACAACCAGATGCTGGTCTCGCTCGCCCACGCCATGGGGGCGGACGATCTGACGTCATTCGGGGATCCCTCGGGCGCCACCGGTCCGCTGCCGAATCTGACCTGATCCGGTCCGGAAACAGTGACGCCAAGTGACACGACGAGAGCCGGGGAAGCGCCACCGCCGCCGTTGACCCGGTCGCGGCGTCGTGCTACGGAAAGGGGCGCGGTTTCGCTGACTTGCCGGGACTTTGGCGGTCGGGCGGCCCCGCTCTCTCAGGTTCAACAAAGCCTTGTCACCCAGACGCAAGAGAAGGTCAGCCGAGGTACGGAACTCGCTCCGGCTTTTCGGCTTGCTGGCGGTGCTGGCCGGCGTGAACGTGTACGTGTTCTTCTTCAACCACGGCACGGCGCCGCGGGACGTGCTCAAGCCTTCGTCGACCGTCAAGGCGGCAGAAGGCAAGGCCGGGACGCTGAAGGAGGCGACCCAGCAGGCGACAGCCGAGCTGTCCGCCGCCGCGACCGCGAAGATGGCGATGCCGGCGGCCGACGGAGCACCCGCGGTCGCTGCGAAGAAGGCGAAGCCGCCGCAGGTTCTTTCGGTGGCTCCGACGCCCGCGAGCAAGGGCAAGGGCGGCCTGGCGGCGACCAGCCCCCCAAAAGAGGTTCCCGGGGGGAGCCCGGGGCTGGACGACGAGGGGTCGCTCAACCCGGAAAAGAAGATCGGCGACGCCGAGACGCTCGGGCAGATTCTCGTCCGTGAAGGGTTCGAGGGCGATGCGCCGAAGGTCGTCGCGGCGCTGTCGAAGCTGTTCGACGCCAAGCTGATCCGTGGCGGCCAGAGCTACCTCGTCCACGCCGACGAGGCGGGCGAGCCCGAGTCATTCGAATATCACCCGAACGCCGTGACCCGCTACGTGGTCTCGCGAGGGGCGTCGGGGGCCTGGGTGGCGACGCGGATCGACCAGCCGATCGAGACGAAGGTGGTGACGGTCGCCGGTAACATCGATTCGTCGCTGTACGAGTCGGTGCAGAAGGCGCAAGAAGGAAGCGCGCTGGCTGGCCTGCTGGTCGAGGTGCTGGCCTGGGACGTGAACTTCTACACGGACACCCACCCCGGCGATCACTGGAAGGTGATGGTCGAGAAGCAGTACCTGGGCGGGCAGTTCTACCGCTACGGCCACCTGCTGGCGGCCGAGTACGGCGGTCGCGTCGGCACCGTCCGCACGTTCTACTGGAAGTCCAACCACGCCAACGCCGAAGGTCATTACTTCGACGAGAAGGGGCAGGCCATCAGCAAGACGCTGCTGAAGACGCCGCTGCGCTTCGTCCGCATCAGCTCGAAGTTCGATCGCCACCGCTTCCATCCGATCCTTCATGTCGAGAAGGCGCACCTGGGCATCGACTACGCGGCGCCGGTGGGGACGCCGGTGTGGGCGTCCGCGGCCGGCAAGGTCGTCGAGTGTGAAATGAAGCGCGGCTCGGGCAACACCGTGGTGCTGGCGCACCCGAACGGTCTGACCACCCGCTACTACCACCTGTCGCGGTTCGCGCGCGGCATGAAGGCGGGCAAGGTCGTCAAGCAGAAGGACGTCATCGGCTTCGTCGGCACCACCGGGCTGTCGACGGGGCCGCATCTGCATTTCAGCGTGACCAAGAACGGCGCCTTCGTCGATCCGAGCAAGGTGCAGGTCAACCGCGACGCGCCGGTGTCCGAGCCGGGGGCCTATCAGGCGGCCATCCGCCCGCGGATCGCGGCGCTGCGCGCGCTCGAGCCGACCGCGCTCGCCCGCAACTGACCGCCGCGCCGAAACGGCCTGCTATACTGGCGCAGCGATGGGCCGAATTTTGATTGGGTTGTTGAAGGGTGGCGTCGTCGGTGGCGCCATCGGGTACTTCGCCAGTCGCGCTGGCATCGCCGGCGGCCTAGTCGCCATGCTCGTCTACGGCGTCGTGGGCGCCGCGGTCGGGCTGGTGTGCGGAAAACCGGTGTGGCGTCAGGACACGCTGTGGACGCCCCTGTTGAAGGCGGTGTTCGGCGTCGGCGTCGGCATCGGCGTGACGTTCCTGGCCCGCAAGTTCCTCTCGGGCGTGCACATTCCCATCGCGGCCATTCCGGGCGCCATGGAGCATTCGGTGCCCGAGGTCCCCGCGCTCCTGGCGGCGGGGATAGGTGTTCTGTACGGCGCCTTCGTCGAGCTCGACGACGCGGGCGGCGGCGACGCCTCGAAGAAGCCGAAGCCTCGTCGCTGACCGGGCCGAGCGCCGGATCAGATCCGCTTTGGCGCGCCGGCGCCTGGCTCGATGCCATCGGTTTCGTCGTCGTCCTGATTGTCGAACGCGCCCAGCTCGGCCAGCACCTCTTCGTCGCGAGGGACGTCGTCGGTCGACGGGGCCACCTGCTGTCCGGTCTGCGCGGCACGTCGCTCCGCCAGGCGACGCCGCAGGAAGATGATCTCCTCGGCCAGCCCGAGCACGATGTAGGCGGCGATCAGGGCCAGGAAGATGAACACGTCGTGAACCCGGTTCATCCGCATCACGATCCAGACCCCGCCCACCAGCAGGACCACCCCCACCGTCTTCTTGGTGGGGCGCACGTCCTTGAACGAGCGGAAGCGGATGCGCGACACCATCAGGTACGACAGCGCCAGCACGACCGCCGCCACCAGCACCTGGCTGAACCGCTGGTACATCCCGACGCCGTGGCTGACCAGCACCATGAAGACGACGACGCTGGCGGCCGCCGGGATGGTCAGCCCCAGCGTGTATTTGCCGGGGTTCTTCTGCCCTTGGGCCTCTTCGCGGCGCGACAGGACGTTGAACCGGGCCAGCCGCATCGCTCCGGCGCACAGGAACAGCCCCGCGATGAAGATCCCCTTCCGCCCGAAGCTGGACAGGCCCCACTTGTAGACGAGCAGCGCGGGGGCCGCGCCGAACGTGATGAGGTCGGACAGCGAATCGAGATCCCGCCCCAGGTCGGTCTGGGTCTTGGTCAGCCGCGCCACCCGGCCGTCGAACGTGTCGAAGAAGAACCCGAAGCAGATGGCCAGCGCCGCCAGGTACAGGTTCGTGCCCCCTTCCCCCGACGACGACAGCGAGATCGAGACGAACCCCGAAAAAGCGTTCGACAGAGTGAACAGATTCGGAAGAATGTAGTAGGTCTTCCGGAAGTCCACGGCGGCCGAGATGATAACACCCGTCCATAGGCGTCCCAAACCGTGATTTCCAACGTCTTCTCGCTGGTCCGCTCGGCCTTGCACCTGGTGTTCCTCGTGCTCGTGACGACGCTGGGCGCCACCCTGGCGATCCTGAGCTTCCCTTTCGATCGTTCGGGCAACGCCGTGCTCCACCTGGCTCGGTGGTGGTCACGAATTCTGCTGTGGACCGCTGGTGTGCGGCTGACCGTACGGATCGAGGGGAAGCTCGACCCGCGCCAACCGTATGTCTTCATGGCGAACCACCTGTCGACGGTCGACATCTGGGCGCTGTTCATCGCGATACCGGTGGGGATCCGCTTCATCGCCAAGAAGCAGCTCGGGCAGATTCCGCTGTTCGGCTGGGCGATGGCGGCGGGGCGCTTCATCTTCATCGACCGCAAGAACCCGGTGGCGGCGCGGCGGAGCATCGATCTCGCCTGCGCGCGGATCCGGGCGGGCAGCTCGGTGGCGATTTTTCCCGAGGGGACCCGTTCGCGCGACGGATTCCTGGCCCCCTTCAAGAAGGGGGGATTTCACCTGGCGGTGACGGCGGGGGTGCCGGTGGTGCCGGTGGCGATTCACGGGGCGGGGGATGTCATGGCGCCGGGGCGTCTGCTCGTCCGGCCGGGGCCGGTCGTCATCACGATAGGCGCGCCCATCGACACGGCGGGGATGGGGCCGTCCGATCGAAACGCGCTGGCCGACCGGGTGCGCGGTGAAATCGAACGCGCCACCGGCCAGAAGTCACGGCCTGACGTCTCGGCGGCCTCGTAGCCGTCACGAGGTCAGTAAATGACGTGGAGGAGCGTGAGCCCGGCGGCGGGGGCGGTCACGCCTCCGGAGGCGCGGTCGCCCGTCTCGAGGGCGCGGAGGACGGCGGGGAGGTCGCGCTTGCCGCGGCCCACGTCGGCGAGGGTGCCGGCCAGGATGCGGACCATGTTCTTCAGGAAGGCCGTGGCCTCGACGTCGATCTCGATCAGCGCGCCCCGCTTCGCGATGTCGAAGCGGCGAATGACCCGCACCGTGTTGCGACGATCGCAGTCCGAGGCGCGATACCCACGAAAGTCGTGCTCGCCGCAGAGGACCTTCGCCGCCTCTCGCATCGCCTCGAGGTCGAGCGGACGGCGGCAGTGCCAGCTCGCGCGTTCGTGCAGCGGCGAGCGCACGATGTGATTCCAGATCCGATAGCGATAGATCTTGCCGCGCGCCGAGAACCGCGCGTCGAACGTCTCGGCGGCATCGGCGGCATCGACGATGGCCACGTCGCGCGGCAGCAGCGAGTTCATCCCCCGCAAGAAACCCAGGGCAGGAATCTTCGAGCGCAACGACAGGCTGGCCACCTGCCCGGCGGCATGAACCCCGGCGTCCGTCCGCCCTGCCCCCCGCACATCGACCCGCTCGCCCAGCAGCTGGTGCACGCCATCCTCCAGCGTTCCCTGCACCGTCCTCCGCCCCTCCTGCCGCTGCCACCCCGAGAACCCCGTCCCGTCATACTCCACCTGCAACCGCAGCTTCCGCAAAGGGACGTCACCCATCTCAACCGTACTCATCCCCATTCCTATAGCGGATCGAAGGTGGGCTGTGCCCACCGGAGAAACGCCCAGCCAGCAAATCCGGGCCCGGCTCTGGTCGTCCGGATCTTGGGGGTCTCGTAGGGGGGACGAAGTTCCCCCTGCGTCCGTTGCCCCCCTGCGTGTCTTAGAACTCGAACATCATCCCGGCGGTCCAGGTGTTGTCGCCCACGTGCAAGCGATCCTTCTCGCCCAGGCCACTGACGTCGATGTGACCGTATTCGAAGAACAGGTTGGTGTGGTTGACGCCCATCTCCTCGTCGAACTGGTTGGCCGTGCTCTGATCGAAGACGTCCAGCACCAGCGACAGTCCCACCGCCGCGTGCCAGCCCAGCGTGCCCCCCTGGCCGCTGCCGCCGGTAGGATCGCTCGGGACCTGGTTGTTGCCGTTGTTGACGGTCCAGAAGACGTAGTCGAGGCCGAGCTTGCCGTACGGGACCAGCGGAATCTTGTAGCGCTCGTACGCCAGATCGAAGCGGTAGATGGCCGACAGCGAAAACGGGAGCAGCCGCAACGTCGACGTGTCGGGAGTCGATGACCCGCTGCCATCGCCCAGAAGATTGTGTCCCGTCTCCTTGAAATAGCCGAACGCGAACCCGAGGGCGGCCGTTCCGACGTGTCGAATGATCTCGTAGTCGAACTCGACTTGCGTCATCAACCGGCGATTGGTGCCGAAGAAATCCTTGTAGGGCGTCCGGTCCTTCCCCAGAGCGTTGGTACCGACGAACTCGGAGTCGATGTCCGGCTTGTAGGGGCCGAAGCGCAGCTCGATCGCGAAGTGTTGCGGGCTGCTCTCCCGCTCGTGCTCGCTCTGGAAGACCTGCGCCTCCGCCTTCGCGGGAAGAACGAGGTCGCCGAGCAGGAGAATCGCCGCCAGGGGGACGAGGGCCAGGCGTCCCCGCGTCACGCGCGTCTCCGGCGGTTCACGGCGATCGCGCCCACGATTGACGCCAAGCCGAACCACATCCCGCCGTCGTCCCCGGGCGTCGAGGTCGCCACCGCGCAGCCGCCTGTCGCCTGTCCCTGCGGGTCCCCCACCCGGTACTCGTGATAAAAGTCGTAGGTCCTGATCGGGTGGGTGTAGAGCGGAACGGGGAAGCCGAGCGCGGCATTGCCGTGGAAGTCGACGGCCGCGACGGCGATGGCGTAGTTGATGTCGTTCTCGAGGATCTGCAGCCGGGTCGAGGTCGTGCTCGTCGAGAGAAGACCCGAGCAAAGGAAGTTGGTATTGATGTCGGTGAGCGCGGTAGTGGACAGATCGGTCACCTCGTTCTGGATGCAGCTGTCGATCGAGGTGTCGAAGGTGCCGCTCTTGAACACCTGGAACCGGTCGGCGCGCGTGCAGAAGACCTGATACCCCTGAAGGTCGGGGACTTCAGAGGACGGATTCACGTTCGTCCAGGTGACGAGCAAGGCCTCGTTCGCGCCCGAGACCGTGACGGGGATGGGCGTGGGGGGAGGCGTGCCGTCGATCACGACGTTCAGCTGCGCCTGGGCGACGTCCAGCAACCCGGGCGTCGTCTCCACGAACAGCCAGATCGGCTGGCTGAAGGTGTCGCCGACGGCGCAAGGATCGTCGGCGGTGGTCAATGTCGGCCCCCCCGTCGAGCCGCCGCTGCCGGAGGTCCCGCCCGTGCCGCTGTCGCCCCCGGCCCCCCCGCTGCCGATGACCGTGACGCCGCCAGTGCCGGTGATGTCGGTCGCGTTAATGCCGTAGCTGTGGGCCAGGACGTCGACGCTCGTCGCCGTGACCATGCCCTTCAGGCGGAACTCGGACAGCGTCATGCTGTTCAGGGTCGGGCACAGGTTCGTGTAGGCCCGCTGGTCGCAGGACTGGCCGACCTTCATGGTCACGGTGTCGGTGCCGGGGATGGTGGCCGCCTTCGCCGCGGACGACGCGTTGAAGATCGCCTTCAGCCAGACCGGCCGGGCGCACTGGCAGCTCGCGTGGTTCAGGAACTTCGCCTTGTCGACATCGCTGAGGTTGACCCCTTGAACCTTCTGCACGCCGATGAAGAAGTCGGACGACGATAGCGACACCGTTGTTCCGGTGGTGCCCCCGGTCTGCGCCCGGGCGGCTCCGGCCA
>DASYCK010000075.1:0-11789 GCA_036500205.1 Polyangia bacterium
ATGATGGCCGGAGCCATGTTGCTCGACCAGCCCAGATAGTTGCTTTCGAGGGTCCCGAGGAGCGAGTCGATGTCCGCGCGGCTGAACCCGCCGACATATTCACCTTCGTTTATGTAGTGCGGCGATGGGCCGATCATGAGGTGGGCCGAGAATCGCCCAGGCTCCTTCAGGCCCGCCAGCATCCCGATCATGGCGCTCACCGAGTGGCCCACGAAGAGCGCCTGCCCCTCGCCACATTCCTCCACAATCTCGAGGACGTCGTCGGCATATCCTTGGAGCGACGAATACTTGGTCGGATCGTAGGCGGTGAGATCGGAGTTTCCACTTCCCACGAGATCGAAGACGACCGTGCGATATCGCTTCGCGTACATCGGTTCCAGCTCGCGCCACATGTTCTGGTCGCAGCCGAACCCATGAGAGAAGAACATCGTGTCCTTGCCCGCTCCGCCAATACGGACGCTGTTTCTCTCGCGTACTCCCATCGGCCCACCATAGCCCAGTTCTTCATCCGGCCGACGTTACGAAACGGGATCGCCTTGCCACTGCTAAGGTAGCCGGGCGATGCCGGAACACGAGCCGAATCATGCGAGGGGCGAACACGAGACGGTCGTTCACCGGGTCGAGATCTCCTACCGGAGCATCATCGCCGTCGCGCTGACGATGGGGGGCGTCTGGCTGCTCAATCTCCTGCTGCCGATCCTGATCGTCATCGTCATCGCCCTGATCCTGGTGGGCACGCTGAACCCCGCCGTCGGGTGGTTCCAGCGACATCGACTGGGTCGGGCCCTGTCGATCGCCGTGGTGTTCTCGGTCTGCGGAATCGTGCTGGTGGGGGCTGGCCTCATCACGATTCCACCGCTGTTCACCCAGGTGAGCCAGACGATCAATCACCTGCCCGAGATTCAAAAGAGCCTCGCGCGATTGCTCGAGGCCCATCATCTGACGGAGCCGTTCGCCAACGCGGTTCGGAACTTCAAACCCGAGGACCAGATGCGAAGCCTGAACGTGACCGCGGCGGCCACGGCTTCTCTCGGCGTCGTCGAGGTGATCGGGTACCTCGCGACGTCCGTGGTCCTGGCGATCTACTTCATCGCCGACGGCGAGCGGACCCGCGGGACTCTCTATGCGCTGTTTCCACGGCGATTCCACGTGCGGTTGGCCAGGGTCCTCATGAACCTGGAGACCATCGTGGGCGGCTATCTCCGCGGTCAGCTCGTCACCTCGGTCGCGATCGGGGTCTTCACGTTTGGCCTGCTGGCGGTGATGCGCGTGCCGAACGCGCTGGCGTTGGCGGCCTTTGCCGCCTTGACGGACGTGATTCCCTTCGTGGGCGGCCTCATGGCGACCACGCCCGCGGTCCTGGTCGCAACCTCGCGCGGCTCGGCGGTCGCGACGATCGTGCTGGTGGCGATGATCGCCTACCAGGAGTTCGAGAGCCGGGTGATCGTCCCGCGCGTCTATGGTCAAGCCCTGCGGCTATCTTCGGCGGTGGTCGTCATCGCCCTCCTGGTGGGCGGGAAGGTGGGAGGGATCATCGGGGCGCTGCTGGCCCTCCCCATCGCCGCCGCGCTCAGGATGTTGATCGAAGAGCTGCGCGTCGACCTCCCTGGCGACGACACCGACAATCCGCGGATGCGCGCCCGGGACGCTCGGGCAGAGCGCGCGTACGCCCGGGAGACCGCCGGGGCGTCGCCCGAAGAAGCGGCCGCGGTGGCGACCGAGATCGCCCATGAGATCCGGCAGGCGGACGCCGACGCGGGGAAAGACCCCGCCGAGACCCCGCTGAACCCTGGGAAAGGATGAAGGACGAAGGACGATGAGAGACAGGCAATCTGCTCGACGACCGGCGCGTCGAGCGGGGAGAAGCTTCAGCGGGCGCGCTCAGGCCAGGCGCAGGTCGACCACGATGTTGCCGCGGGTCGCGTTCGAGTACGGGCAGACCTCGTGGGCGGCCTTCAGCAGCGCCTCGCCCTGCTCGCGTGGTAACTCCGGCGCCTCGGCGACCAGCTCCACGGCCAGTCCATAAGCCTCGCCGACGGTCGGACCGATGGTCACCCGGGCGCTGATGGTCACGGGGCCGGTGGTGATCTTTCTCTGGCGCGTCGCTCGACCGGGCCGTCAGCGGTCCACGCGCGTGGGACTGTGAACCTCCGGCCCCTCTACCGTTCGCGGCGCACGAACCAGCGCGCCGCGCTTCGCGCGACGTCCTCGGGATCGGGCACGGCATCGCTCGCCCAGGCGACGAACCCGTCGGGACGCACGAGCAGCGCGCTCAGTCCGAGGCGATCCCTGGCGTCGGTCGCCACGTATCCGACCCGGTCGCCCCAGCGGCCATCGAGCGCTTGCAGCGGCGCCCGCGGGCCGAAGTCCAGCAGCAAACCGTTTCCCTCCCGGAGCCGGGCGCCGAGCCTCGTCCCGTCCGCCAGCTCGAAGTCCGGGCAGCTGCGGCCCACCAATGGATGTTTGTCGTGGTGTTCATCGCCCGGGTCGTAGCGGAGCGACACGCCCCAGACACGTTCGGCGAAGTAGGTCGCGCCGTCGCGCGTATCGATCAGGTCGCGGACTATGGTCGCGAGCGCACGGGAAGAAGGGCGCATCAGCGCGACCTGGGCCCGCGTCCAATCGAGGATGCGCGCCCCGACGGGATGCCGCTCCGTCATGTAGCTGTCGAGCAGGCCATCGGGGGCCTCGCCGCGGATGGTGGCGGCCAGCTTCCATCCGAGGTTCATCGCGTCGCCGAGGCCGAGATTCAGGCCTTGCCCGCCGAGCGGCGAATGAACGTGCGCGGCGTCGCCCGCCAGCAGCACCCGTCCCTTGCGGTAAGTCGTCGCTTGGTACGAGCGGTCGGTCCAGGTGCTGGCGAGGTGCAACGCGGTGAGGGTCACGTCGGCGCCCGACACGCGTCGCAGGACCGCTTGCACATGCTCGCGCGTGATCGGCTGCGTGCGATGGAACGCGCCGCCGTCGAAGTCCACCATCCCGATCACCCCGGGCTGCCACTGCGTGAACATGCCGGTCGGCGTGGCGTGACGGCCGAGCGGGAGCATCGAGGGGTCGGCGAGGTCGACCTGGACCGAGTATCCCGTGAACTCGGGCTCGGTTCCGGCGAACGCGAAGCCGCCTTGCTTGCGTACCGTGCTGCGTCCGCCGTCGCACCCCACCAGCCAGCGCGCGCGCAGGCGCTGCTCGCCGGCGCGGACGGTGACCTCATCATTTGAAAGCTCGAAGCCCTCCACACCATGACCGCGCTGGAGCTCGATCCCAGCGGACAGCGCGCGAGCGGCGAGGACGCCCTCGAGATGCTCCATCTCGGCCCCGAACTGGGTGTCGGCCGGGCCCGGCAGCCGGTACGTCCACCGCGACGGATCTATGTTGCGGTAATCGAACTGGATGCCCGCGAAGTGGCCGGCCGGCCCCCGCCGCGGTGAACTGGAATCCGTGGTTCCAGGTGTCGGCTGGCCAGGGACACCTTTTTCGGGACGCGGTTGCGACGCAAGCTGTTCCAGCAGTCCACGCCGGTAGAACGCTTCGACGCTCGGGCCCCACAGTCCTCGCATTCCAAACGGGAGGCGCTTCAGGGGGGAGTGCGGAGCCTCCAGCTGTTCGAGCACCAGCACGGACAGCTGCGCGAGCCGCAGCTCGCAGGCCAGGAACAGGCCGACCGGGCCGGCCCCCGCGATGATCACGTCATAGACCAAGTTGTCCTCGTGGCTCGGGCGTAGGGACCGAGCTTTCGCCACCGTACCAGCTCCGGCCCGGTCGAGCCAAGGATGCACAATGTCTGACAACGAGCCCGGCGAAGCGGCAATCCTTCCGCGGAGAGGCCCTGTGAAACGAACTCATTGGTGCGTCACGCTCGCCGTTCTCGGACTCTTTTCGGGCGCGTGCGCGTCGAGCGCCTCCGATGGCGCAGCCTCGGGCGGAACCAACGGTGAAAGCACGGGCGGGGCGAGCGGGTCCTCGTCGACCGGCGGGGCCAGCGCCTCGGGCGGCGCGATCGGCAGCGGGGGCGCGACCGCGAGCGGAGGTGCCCCCGGTTCCGGCGGTGTCGGCACGACGAGCACCGGCGGGCAACTCGGGACAGGCGGCGGCACGAGCAGCGGCGGCGGCACGAGCAGCGGCGGCGCGGCAGTGACCGGCGGGACAACGGGGCAGGGCGGGCACGGTGGCGCGTCGGCCGTCGGTGGCAGTGCGGGTCACGGCGCCGCCGGTCATGGCGGACAGGCCGGCCTCGGTGGTCACGGTGCTGTCGGGGGCGCACCGGCGAGCGGTGGAGGTCCCGGTTCGGGAGGCGCCGGCGGTGCGGCCGCCTACAACCCGTGTCCCACCAACGGCAACCCTTGCAAGATCTTGCCGCTGGGCGACTCGATCACGCATGGGTACGCGTCATCCGACGATGCTGGTTACCGATCGCAGCTGTTCAAGCTGATGGTCGCCGCCAGCGGAAAGGTGACCTTCACCGGCTCGTTGAGCAACGGCCCCACGCAGCTCTCGGGGCAGACGTTTCCGCGAAATCACGAGGGGCACGACGGCTGGGGGATCTCTGAGGTGAACCCCAACAGCGGGGGCAGCGCGGGGCTCGCGACCGTCATCCCCGCGCCTGCGCTCGCCAGCGGCAGCGGCGGAATACCCAACATCATCTTGTTGCACATCGGCACCAATGATCAGGGGACCTATCCGGCGAGCCAGATCGAGAGTGACCTGCACGGGCTGCTCGACAAGCTCACCGCCGCGGCGCCCGACGCGCTGGTAGTGGTCGCCCAGATCATCCCGCTCGGATATGGCACGAACGCGGTGATCAAAGCCTACGACCAGGCGATCCCCGGCATCGTGCAAACGGAAGTGGCCGCCGGCAAACACGTCGTCGTCGTCGACATGTACACCGGGTTCGACACGTCGACGATGATCGGTTCGGACAGCGTGCACCCGAACGACAGCGGCTACTCGTTCATGGCCAATCGCTGGTACGCCACCATCGGCCCGCTCCTCCCGAAGTAGCGCCACAAAAGCCTGGCCGTCAGCGGCGAGCTAGGGGGTGCAGCCGGTCTGCATGATGGGGGCGCTGGCGCCTTCTCCGGAAGTGATGAAACCGCGCCCATCTATGCTCCCGACGCAACACCAGCGTCGAGCGAACCGCCGCTTTTACCGCTGCTCTTGCCGCAGCCCATGGCGAGCGACGTCAGAAGAGCCAGCGGCACCAGTCGTCTACGCCAGTCGATGTCGGGGAGGCGAGACATCGGGACCAACGACCGGACTACTGCGACGAGGTCACCTTGGCGAGCGGGAAGGTCACGGTCCCGCTGCCCCCCCCGACCTCGACGAGGACCTTGGCCTCCAGCAAATTCCCCAGCGTCATCTTCTGGGCGGCCCATGCCTTGAAGTGATCGGAGATGGTTATCGTCCCGCACTGACGAGCTGTCGTTCGAATGCTGTAGAACTGGTTCCAGCTCGAGACGCTGCTTCCGCATCGGCTGCCGCCGGTCCCCGTCGTGGCGCGCGTGTACAGGTTGTACGTACCGCCGTCGATCATCGCCGTGCCCTTGCTCGTGGTGCTGCCGGGATTGACCGGCATCTTGTTGAACGAGTCGTCGACGATGTACCACTCGATGCAGGGGTTGGTGGACCACCCGTAGATCCCGATGTACGAGTAGCCGCCGCCACTGCCCGTCTTCGTGTAGTTGTAGTCGGCCGTGATCGTTCCGTAGGTGTCGTAGGTCTTGCCAGCGTTTCCCCACTCGAGGCCTAGACGGGCCAGGTAGTCGCCCGAGTTGCTCCAGTTGGCGATGAACGAAGGCGTGCTGAAGGTGGTGATGGTGCCCGAAGATTGATTCGACCAGATCTGCCAGGCGAGGCTGCCCGAGCCGCCCTGAGAATCCGCTTTGTGGTCCGTTCCGCCGGTCAAGGTGGCCGTCGCCGAGCAAGCGTTGGATGCGCCACCGCCGCCCGACACGCCGCCGCTGCCGGTGCTGCCGCCGCCGCCCGTGTTCGGCTTTCCACCGGCGCCGCCGGCCGCCTTGCCGCCCGAGCCACTGATGACGACGGCGCCGCCCGTGGCGCTGCCGCCGGTGCTGGTGCCGCCGGTGCTCGTCCGGCCGCCGGAAGCGGCGCCGCCCGTGGCGCTGCCGCCGGTGCTGCTGACGGTGCCGCCGGTGGCGCTGCCGCCAGTGCTGCTACTGCCGCCGCTGCTGCTGCTGCCACCGCTGCTGCTGCCACCGCTGCTACTGCCGCCGGTGCTGGTGCGGCCGCCGCTGCTGGTGCTCCCGCCGGTGCTCGAGCTGCCGCCGCTGCTGGTGCTGCCACCCGAACCGCCGGACCCCGTCGACGAATGCCCGCCCGTCGCCGCGCCTCCTGTTCCCGCCCCGCCGCTGCCGTCTTCCGCTGGACTGGTCACGCAGCCCACGAGCGCGAGACAGGCGGGTACGAGCACCGAGCCAAGAACAATTCGGCCGAGCTTCATCGGGGGGCTCACTTTCCTGCGGTGGGGTTGCCGGGCGAAACGCCCAGACACGGTGACGATCAAATCGCGAACGGAAGGACGCGAGTGACCAGTGATTTCTTGTCACATACAACACCAAAGCCGTTCCAGCGAGCCCGCAAAAAAACGCTAGGTATGCAAACTCTGACCACGCGCGGCGTCGCAGAAGGTAAGCAAGGCTCGGGTGTTTACTCACATGTCTGACTCCATCGTCGCCGCACGCGCGCAGACAGATCAGATGTACTGACTGGTCCAGGCGCCGCTCACCTGCTTCGTGGCGGCGTTCAGGCGGTTCCAAAGGTTGATGGTTCCGATGGCGAGGACCAGAGACGCGAGCGCGGTCTCCCCGTAGTGGCGGGCCGCCTCGGCCCAGACGTCGTCGGAGACCGCATCGCCGCGATCTTCCAGGCGCGTGGTCGCCTCCGTGAGGGCCAGGGCGGCCCGCTCCGCGTCCGAGAAATACGGCGCCTCGCGCCAGGCGGACACGGCGAAGATGCGCTCGAGCTTCTCGCCCAGCTTCTGGAGCGCGCGCGTGTGCATGTCGACGCAGACGGAGCAGCCATTGATCTGCGACGCGCGCAGGTTGACCAGCTCGAGGGTCTGTCGTGGCACACCGCCGTGCTCCACGGACTTGGCCAGGGCAAGCATGGCGTCCATGGCGCCGGGCAAGGTGATCGCGGGGCTCTTCATGCGTGAGCTCATGTTGGTTCTCCTTCTTGTTGGGTCCTGTTCGAGAACGTGCCAGGCCACCCCGCATCGACATCGCCGCGTCGAAATGTTCGTCTCGGCTCAGGCGTCGAGCGCGGCACGCTTGCGTTCGAGGAGCGCGCGCTCGGCGGGCGAGCCCTGCTGCTCGAGGGCGCGGTCGAGGAACGCGCGGGCCTCGTCGAGGTGGCCGAGCGACGCGTGTAGCTCGGCATACGTCGCGAGCGCATAAGGGTAGCGGGCGAGCAGCTCGCGCTCGGGAATGGCGTCGAGCTCGTCGAGACCGGCCGTCGCGCCTCGGAACATGGCGATGGCCAGCGCGCGGTTCACGTCCACGATGGGCGACGGCGACGCTCCGCGGAGCAGGTCGTAGAGCTGCACGATCTCCGCCCAGTCGGTCGTCGCGTAGCTGCCTGCCTTGGCGTGGCAGCCGGCGATGCCCGCCTCGAGATGAAAGCGGGAGAGCTCGTCCCCGCGCGCCGAGCGGGCCAGCAGCGCGAAGCCCTCCTCGAGCAGCGCCGCATCCCAGCGCGCGCGATCCTGCTCGTGCAACAGCAGCAAGCTTCCGTCGTCGGCCCGTCGCGCGGCGGTGCGGGCGACGTCGAAGCAGAACAGTGCGCGCAGCGCCTCCGCGGCGGGGCTGGTCCAGCGTTCGTCCTCCGTCAACAGGCGCGCCAGCCGCAGCGACTCCTCGCACAGGGTCTCGTCGATGCCGGCCTCACTGGCCGTCGTGGCGTAGCCCTCGGTGAACAGCTGGTACAGCACGTCCAGGATCGGCGCCAGGCGAGACGGGACCTCCCCGCGCTCGGGGAGCTCGAAGCGGGTCCCCTCATCGCGCAGGCGTTGCTTGGCGCGCACGATGCGCTGGGCGATGGTCCGCTCGTCGGAGAGAAACGCCCGCGCGATCTGCGCGGTGTCGAAGCCGTAGGCGATGCGCAAGGTGAGGGCGATCTGCGCGGCGCGAGACAGAGACGGATGACACGAAAGGAAGATCAGGCAGAGCTCGTCGTCGAGCTCCGCCGTCGGCGGTGGGGCGGCCCCCTGGTGATGTTCCCCGAGCGGTTCGAGCCGGCGCTCGCCGCGCAGCTCGTCGACGACGGCGTTGTGGGCCACGCGCAACAGCCAGCCCTCGAGCTTGTCGACCTCTTCGGTGGCGTTCCAGCGCTCGAGCGCGCGCAGCCCCGCCTCTTGCACGGCGGTCTCGATGCGCGCCAGCTGCGCGACGCCGAAGCGGCGGACCAGGGCCCCGATCAGGCGTCCGTGCGCCGTCCGGAACGCGCGGGCGAGGGCCGCCGCGCGCGGATCAGGCGGCTCCAGGGCGACCCACCTCCTCGACCACGCGCACCTCGACGAAGCCGTTCTGGAGGGTCAGGGTCGGGGCCGTCCGGGCGATGCCGATGGCGTCCTCCAGCGAGGCGGCCTCGATGAGAAACACCCCACCGACCCCCTCCTTCGTCTCCATGAAGGGCCCCTCGACGACCTGGCCGGTCCGCACCGTGAGCCGGGCGCCCGTGCGGTCCAGCAGCTTGTGGGATTGCAGGTACTGGCCGCGTTCGCGCAGGGAGCCGAGCCAGCGCGAGAACTGTTCGAACAGCTGGGGCGCCAGCGCCGGGTTGCTGCCGCGCTTGTCGAGATCCGCGCCGCCGAGCAGAAGCATGTACTTGGGCATTTTCGTCTCCTTCTTGCGGCAAGAACGATCCAGCGTGACCGGGATCGACATCGTGGCGAACAGTGGCTTCACTTTACCGCGTGTCCGGCCGCTTCGGCGCTCCGGCTCCGCGGGGCTCGGTCTCCGGAAATCGAAATTCGCTGCCCGATAATCGAATGAAGCGCGGACGGTAGCTCGTGTGTTTTCGCTGGCTTGGAGTGAGCCGTGGCCTGGCGCACCCGTTGCTTCGAGGCGCACCATGCGCCACTCCGCCCTTCGAAACACGGCTCTCGTCCTGTTCAGCCTCGCCCTCGCGACCGTCGGCTGCGCCTCGCATCCGACCGGCGACGGCGAGAGCACGGGCAACGACCTCGGAAGCCTCGACCTGGCTCTCCAGGTGGTGCCCGGCATCTCGCTCGGCACGGTCTCTTACGCCATCAGCGGACCGGCGGGCTTCACGCGCTCCGGCTCGATCGACGTGAATCAGAGCAGCGTCGTCGCCGCCACGATCGGCGCGCTGCCCGTGGGGAACGGCTTCACCATCACGCTGACCTCGACGGCCACGAACGGCGTCACGACCTGCATGGGCTCCGCGACCTTCGCCGTCACGGCCGGCGCGACGACGAGCGTGACCGTCCACCTGCTTTGCCACGAGGGGCCCACGACGGGCGGCGTGCTGGTGACCGGCACGATCAACGTGTGTCCCGCAGTCGACGGCCTGTCGGCGAACCCCTCGGAGGTGGTGGTGGGCGGCGCGATCACGCTCGCGGGGGCAGCTCACGACAGCGACGCCGCGCCCGCGGCCTTGACGTACCACTGGGCGGCCAGCGCCGGCACGCTCAGCGACGCGAGCGCGCAGGGCCCGACGTTCACCTGCACGACGGCGGGCCCGGTCACGCTCACGCTCGCCGTCAGCGACGGCGACTGCGGCGACAGCGCGTCGGTCACGGTGACGTGCACGGCTGCCAAGGTGGTCATCAACGAGGTCGAGTCGAACGGCGACGCGATGGGCGACTGGGTGGAGCTGACGAACGCGGGGACCGCGACGGCCGACATCTCGGGGTGGAAGTTGAAGGACAACGACGACCCGCACGACTTCGTCGTCGTGCCGAGCGGGACCTCGCTCGCGCCGGGCGGCTTCTACTTCATCTACGTCTTCCAGACCTTCGGACTGGGCGCCCCCGACATGGCGCGCCTGTTCAATCCCGCTGGAACGCTCGTCGACTCGTATAGCTGGTCGACGCACGCAGCGGGGACTTACGGTCGCTGCCCGGACGGCACGGGACCCTTCGTCGATTCGACGCCGACCCAGGGGCTGGCCAACGCCTGCGGCGGAGGCGCGGGGGGCAAGGGCGGCACCAGCGGCGCGGGGGGCAAGGGGGGCAAGGGCGGAACGACCGGCGGCGGTGGCGTGGCCGCGGGTGGCACGACCGGCGTGGGTGGCGTGGGCGGAGCGGTCAGCGCGGGAGGTAATGGGGGAGCGACGACCAGCGCGGGTGGCGCCGGTGGAACGCCTGGTGGCGGCGGTAAGGGTGGAACGACCGGCGCCGGGGGCGCCGTCGGGACGACCGCCTCGATCGTCATCGACGAGGTCGAGTCGAACGGCGACGCCGTGGGCGACTGGGTGGAACTGACCAACACGGGCACCACCACCGCCGACATCTCCGGCTGGAAACTGAAGGACAACGACGACACGCACGCCTTCGTCGTCGTGCCGAGCGGAACGTCGCTCGCGCCGGGCGGGTTCACCTTCATCTATGTCTTCCAGACGTTCGGCCTGGGCGCGCCCGACATGGCGCGGCTGTTCGATCCGGCCGGCGACCTCGTCGACTCGTACAGCTGGACGACCCACGCCACCGGCACGTACGGCCGCTGCCCCGACGGCACGGGGCCGTTCGTCGACTCGACGCCGACGCAGGGCGCGGCCAACGCGTGCGGCGGCGGCATGGGCGGCAGCACCGGCGCGGGGGGCACCGGCGGCGCCACGGGGGCGGGTGGCGCTGGCGGAACCGGCGTCGCCGCGAACGAGTTTCCCTGGCCCGGCAGCGACACCGTCATCACGGTCGACGACGCCGGCGCGTTCGTGTCGAACCTGTCGGGCCTCAGCTATCAGCCGGCGACCACCGCCGCGCCCGCGGTGCTGTGGGGCATCCAGAACGGCCCGTCCAAGCTGTATCGCTTGCTGTGGAACGGCACGACCTGGGAGTCCGACCCGACGAACAGCTGGGGCGCCGGCAAGACGATCCACTATCTGGACGGCCTCGGCGATCCCGACTCGGAGGGGGTCAGCAAGGCCGAATTCGCCGACTCGTCGATCTACGTCTCGACGGAGCGCGACAACGACAACAACCAGGTGAACCGCTTCAGCATCCTTCGCTACGACACGAGCGCCTCCGGCGCGGATCTGACCGCCCAGAACGACTGGGAGCTGACCGCCGACCTGCCCGCCATGGGGATCAACCTCGGGCTCGAAGCCATCACCTACATCCCGGACACGGCGCTGGTCGCGGGCGGCTTCTTCGACGAGGCGGCCAACGCCCCCTACGACCCGGCGACCTACCCGGATCACGGTACGGGGCTGTTCTTCGTGGGCCTCGAGTCGAACGGGGTCGTCTACGGCTACGCGCTCGACCACGCGGACAACACGTTCAAGCGCGTCTCCACGTTCGCGAGCGGTCAGGTCTCGATCATGGACCTCTCGTACGATCGCGAGGTCGGCTACCTGTGGGCCCAGTGCGACAACACCTGCGGCAACAAGGCGACCGTCTTCAAGCTCGACGTGACGCCCCTGTCACCCACCCTGGGCCGCTTCCAGATCGGCCGCGTCTTCGACCGCCCGGACTCGCTGCCGAACTCGAACTTCGAGGGCATCGGCATCGCGCCCGAGTCCGAGTGCGTCGGCGGCCAGAAGCACTTCTTCTGGTCGGACGACAGCGCGCTGGACATGCACTCAATCCGCCG
>DASYCK010000076.1:0-26999 GCA_036500205.1 Polyangia bacterium
CTCACAATACCTACGGGTATTCCTCGTCGTCGCGCCTCGCGTCCGGCGCGGCTTGTCGGCCTCGGCGTTGACGCTATTTCGACGGCGGTGCACTAGTTGCTGGCGGCGAAGGTGTCGCAGGCGGCCGGATCGCCGGTGCGCATACCCACGCTGAACCACTTCTGCCGCTCCGCCGCCGAGCCGTGCGTGAACGTCTCGGGCGTCACGCGCCCGCGGACCTCCTTCTGGATCCGGTCGTCGCCCACGGCCGCCGCGGCGTCCAGCGCGTCGGTGATCTCCTTCTGGTCGACCTTGCCCGCATTGAACGCCGCGTGCCCCCACACGCCGGCGTAACAGTCTGCCTGCAGCTCGGTGCGCACCGACAGGGGGCCGCGCTGGTCGGGGCGCTGCTGTTCCAACGCCCGCACCTTTCGCTCGGTGCCGAGGAGATCCTGGACGTGGTGCCCGTACTCGTGCGCCACCACGTAGGCCTCGGCGAAGTCGCCCCCCTTGGCGTGAAAGCGCTGCTGCAGCTCGTGAAAGAAGCCGAGGTCGAGATAGACGCGACCGTCGGGCGGGCAGTAGAACGGACCCGTCTGCGCGCTGGCGGTGCCGCATCCGCTGGGCGTGGCGTCGCTGAACAGCACCAGCTTCGCCGGCTGGTACGCCGGCCCCGTCTGCGCGAGCTGGCGGCGCCAGAACGACTGCACGTTGCTCTCGACGCAGACGATGAACTTCCCCGGATCGTTCGTCGAATCGACACCGCGGCAGCTCCCCGCCAGGCGGGTGGTGTCCTGCGTGGGCGCGGAGTCCGCGGGAACGCCGTTCCCCTGGCTGTCGCGAATCAGCCGGCTGATCTCGCCGGCCGTCTGATTTCCCCCCGAAGCGAGGAGCTGCAGGCCCAGGTAGATGAGGCCCCCCACCACGCCGAGGCCGCCCACGCCGGCGCCGACGCGCCCGCCCGGGAACCGGGCGCCCCGGCGGTCCTCGACCTCAGATACGTCCGCCTGGTCCGAATCGTCGAATTTCACCGGGGCAGCATGTCGCGGCGCGCGGCCGATTACCAGACCATGCGACTGACCGCACGCCGCGCCCGCCGCTTCACGGCGCGTTGGCCAGCGTGTCTTGAACACGCTGACCGACGAGCGGTGAGGTGACCGACGGTATCGTTGCGATCGTGTAACTTCGGATTGTGACGGCGGTCGGCCTCGTGGTCAGATGGCGCCGTGAGCGCCGAGCCGACCTCGTCCGCGACGGAGACGCGCGTGGGTGACGGCGGCGCGGCGCCGTCGTTCGTTCGAAAGGCCTGCCTGGCGCTTCACGGCCTGCTGGGGCTGCTTTTCCTGTATCGCCTCGCGGACATCGCGCGGCGGGCGGAGGTGCTGGCCACCGACTTCGTGGTCTTCTTCACGGGGTGGTCGCTGATCGTCCGGGGACAGGGGAGCACGCTCTACGACGTCGAGGCGCAGCGACGGATGCAGCAGGCGATCGTCCACCCGTTCGCGTTTCGCGACGGCCTGATCGCGTTCCTGACGCCGCCCCATGCCGCGCTGCTGCTGTCGCCGCTGGGCGCGCTGGACGTCCAGGTGGCGTTCTACGTCTGGACGGCCGTCCAGCTGGGGCTGCTGATCGTCCTGGCGCGGGGTTTGCTGAGGCTGTGCGCGGTCGAAGATCCGCTCGACCGGGCGCTGGTGGTCATGGCCACGCTGGCCTTCTGGCCGACCTTCTACACGCTCTACATCGGGCAGCTCTCGATCCTGCTTGCCCTCGCCTTCATGCAGACCTTCAACGCGCTGGCGGCCGGTCACCCGCGACGGGCGGCCTGCTGGCTGGTCGTCCTCAGCTTCAAGCCGCAGCTGCTCCCGTTTCCGTTGTTGCTGTTGCTGGCGTGGCGACAATATGGGGTCCTGCTGTGGACCACCCTGTTCGGTCTCATGGCCGTGGGGGTGTCGAGCCTGTTCCTGGGCGTCACCATCTGGGCCAAATATCTTCACCACCTGGGACAGCTCGAGGCGTTCTTCGGCGACGGCGTGCCGCGCTTCATGATGAACGTGCGCGGCGCCGTCGCCTGCCTGGCCGCGATGGCGGGCGGCGACGGCGATCGGGTCGCGACGGGCGTCGCGTGGCTGGCGTTCGCCGGGGCCCTGCCGCTCGCCTATGTGCTGTGGCGCCGGGCGGCCCGCGTCGTTCGTGGTCCGGTTGGGCGCAAGACGGGTGCCGGAGCGTTCGATCTGCCGTTCGCGCAGGCGACGGCGCTGGCGCTGTTCTTCAGTCCGCACCTCTTCATGCAGGACACGCTGTCGTGGGTGGTTCCGCTGGCGCTCTTCTACCGGCGGCAGGGCCGGTCCGCCGCGGTGGCGCGGTTCGCGCTCTGCTGGCCGACTGTGTTCGCCATCTCCGTGGTGGTCGACAACGCCGACCCGCGCCGGGCCATCTTCAACGGGGCGCTGGCGTTGATCGTGGCCCTCGTCGGCTGGCTGCTGTGGGCGTCGCGTCTCGTCGGCGCGGCGCGCGTCTGATCGCGCGCGCCTTGACACGTTTCGCCTGACGGGCGACGTTCCTGTGATGAAGATCCTGTTCACGACCCTGCGCGAGAAGAGCCACTTCTTCGCGATGATTCCCTTCATCGAGGCCTGCCAGCGTCAGGGGCACACCATCGCGGTGGCCGCGCCGCCCGACTTCGCGGAGCGGGTCGGGGCGCTGGGCGTGCAGTTTCTTCCCTTCGGACACCCGGGCGACGAGGCGCTGAATCCGATCTGGGCGCGCCTCCGCACCGCGACGTTGCCCGAGGTGTGGCGGATCGCGCTCGGGGATGTGTTCGCCGGCCCCTGCGCGGGCGCGGCGATCCCCAAGTTGCTCGAGACAATCGAGACCTGGAAACCCGCGATCGTCGTGCGCGAGTCGCACGAGTTCGCGGCGCTGATCGCGGCCGAGAAGGCCGGGGTCCCGCACATTCGCGCCGCCATCTGCGCGCCGGGCGCCGAGGCGCAGATCGCCGGCCATGTCGCGTCCGCCGTGGACGGGCACCGCCGCGCCTGGGGTCTGCCTCCCGACCCCACCGGCGAGCGGATTCGCGCCGAGGGGGCCGTGACCCTGTTCCCGCCTTCCTACGACGATGCGCCTGCCCCGGCGGCGGGGTTGGCCCGCTTCCACGTCGCGCGGACCAAGGCGCCGCCGCTACCCGACTGGTGGGGCGGCCAGGAAGAGGAAGCGCCGTTCGTGTACGCGACGCTCGGCACCGTGACGGGCCGCATCGAGCAGATGCACGCGGCCTATCGCATGATCCTGGCAGCGCTCGCCGAACTGCCCGTGCGCGCGCTGCTGACGACCGGCAGCGAGCTGCCGCCCGCCGTGCTGGCGGAAAGCCCGCCCAACGTGCACGTCGAGCGCTTCGTTCCCCAGGACGACGTCATCCCGCACGCCGCGGCCGTTCTCTGTCACGGCGGCTCGGGCACCGTCCTCGGCACGCTCGCCGCCGGTGTTCCCATGGTGGTGACTCCCCTGTTCGCCGATCAGCCCCACAACGGGGGACGCATCGCCGCGATCGGCGCGGGCCTCACCATCCCGGCGGACAAGATCAGCGCGGAGGCGCTGCGCGCGGCGATCTCACGGGTGGTCGGCGAACCGTCGTTTCACGTGAGGGCGCGCCAGCTGGCGGACGAGATCGCGGCGCTGCCCCTGGTGGATGACGCTCCGGCCTCCATGCGGCGGCTCATGTAGTCGGACGGTCGCCCGTTTCAGGACGAGGCCTTGCCCCGCACGTAGCGGCGAATCAACGCATTCGTCGAGCCGTCGTGCGCCAGCGCGGGGGCCGTCCCCGCTTCGAGCTCGGGGACGATGCGGGCGGCCAGCACCTTGCCCAGCTCGACGCCCCACTGATCGAACGAGTCGACGTCCCAGATCGCCCCCTGCACGAACACGATGTGCTCGTAAAGGGCCACGAGCTTGCCCAGCGCCGCCGGCGTCAGCTTGTCGAGGAGCAAGGTGCTGGAGGGGCGATTGCCCTCGAACGTCTTGTGCGGCACCAGCCAGGCGGGGACGCCCTCGGCCTGGACCTCCTCGGCGGTCTTGCCGAACGCCAGCGCCTCCGCCTGCGCGAACACGTTCGCCATCAGCAGATCGTGGTGACGGCCCAGCGCGTTCAGCGGCTGAACGAACGCGATGAAGTCGCAGGGGATCAGCTTCGTCCCCTGGTGAATCATTTGATAGAACGAGTGCTGGCCGTTCGTCCCCGGCTCGCCCCAGTAGATGGGCCCGGTCTGGTAATCGACGGGGACGCCGTCCAGGGTGAC
The DNA here is from genome assembly GCA_036500205.1 of Polyangia bacterium. Taxonomy (GTDB): domain Bacteria; phylum Myxococcota_A; class Polyangia; order Fen-1088; family Fen-1088; genus DASYCK01. Next base: position 4,272 of record DASYCK010000076.1, read on the forward strand.
GCGCTTGCCGTTGCTCTCCATCGTCAGCTGCTGCAGGTAGGCGGGGAAGCGCTTCAAGTACTGCTCGTAGGGGAGCACCGCCGTCGTCTGCGCGTCGAAGAAGTTGTTGTACCAGAGCCCCAGCAGCGCCATCAGCATGGGGATGTTCTGGGCGAAGGGGGCCGTGCGGAAGTGCTCGTCCATCTCGTGGAAGCCGGCCAGCATCTGCCGGTAGTTATCCGGCCCCACCGCCAGCGTCGTCGACAGACCGATGGCCGAGTCCATCGAGTAGCGCCCGCCCACCCAGTCCCAGAACCCGAACATGTTCGCGGTGTCGATGCCGAACTTCGCCACCTCGGCCCCGTTCGTCGACACGGCCACGAAGTGCTTGGCGACCGCGGCGGGGTCCTTCAGCGTCGCCAGCGCCCAGTCGCGCGCCGTGTGCGCGTTCGTCATCGTCTCGAGCGTGGTGAACGTCTTCGACGAGATGATGAACAGCGTCTCCTCGGCGTCGAGGTCGCGCGTTGCCTCGGCGAAGTCGGTGCCGTCGATGTTCGAGACGAAGCGGAACGTCAGGTCGCGCTGGCTGTCGTACCGCAAGGCCTCGTACGCCATCACGGGGCCCAGGTCCGAGCCCCCGATGCCGATGTTCACGATGTTGCGGATGCGCTTGCCGGTGTGACCCTTCCAGGCGCCGCCGCGCACCCGGTCGGAGAACTCCGCCATCTTGTCGAGCACGGCGTGCACCTTGGGGACCACGTCCTCGCCGTCGACGACGATCGATTGGCCCCGGGGGGCGCGCAGGGCGATGTGCAGGACGGAGCGCTTCTCGGTGACGTTGATCTTGTCGCCCCGGAACATGGCCTCGATGCGGTCCCGCAGGCCGGACTCTTCGGCCAGTTGCAGCAGCAGACGCAACGTCTCGTCGGTCACCCGGTGCTTCGAATAGTCGAAGTAGATGCCGGCCGCGTCGACCACCAGTCGCTCGCCCCTCCCGGTGTCGTCGGCGAACAGCTGGCGCAGGGAAAGTGAGACGACCTTGCCGTGATGGGCTCCGAGAGCCTGCCAGGCTGCGCGCTTCGTGAGGGGGGTCGTTCCCGGTGCCATGCCGGGGACTCTAGCGTCCTTCGCGGCGCGACAACAACGGGTCGGATAGCGAAAAGGCGCCTGGGCCCGCAAGTGCGGCGGGCCTCGACGCCTCTTCTAACGACTGGGGATCCCTTTCGAGGGAGCGGGTCAGGTAACTCGACGGCCGCGCACGAAGTGCAGCACGAGGCTGATCACCGCAAACAAGATGAGCAGGTGGATGGCGAATGACGTGACGTGGAGGACGGTGAACCCTCCGATCCACAAGGCGGCCAAAATCACGGCAAGAATGAGAAACATGGCGGGCTCCTTTGAGTGATGATTCCGGCGGCGGGGATCCGAGCTTCCTCGTGAAGCATCGCGACTCCGTCGCGGTCACGTGATCTCTCCCAGCGAAGACCGTGCCAGCGCCGAATCGCCGCGCGATGGCGGCCCGTCGTCCGCGGCGACGGGCTTTTGGGCAACGGCCGGTCAGGAAACGTGTTACCCGACGCAGAAGCCGCTACCGATTCGTAACGAGGCGCGGTTCCCCGCGGCCGGCGCAGTGCGCGCCGCGGAACGGTCTCGGTCGCCGTCGAGCCCTCCGGCCAGGTCGGCGAGCTCCCGATGCGCGCCCGCGTCGTCGAGACCCGTCGACTACGTCGTCGTCCACGAGCTCGTTCACCTTCTTCACGGAAACCACACGCCCCGGTTCTGGTCCGAAGTTGGGCGCTCCATTCCCGACTACGAGGCGGTGCGGGAACGCCTCAGAGCGCTGGGGCCATCGCTGATCTGGTAGACGTCGCGGGAGGGCTTGGCGCAGAAACCTTCGGGCGCGCGCCGCCGATAGACGCCCGTGACTTCCCATTCGGTTGCTGCCATTGTCGGTTTCGTTGCGCACGGCGTTCTTTCGCTCTCGAACCTGGCAGACCTTCCTCGTCACGGCGGTGGCGCTGGCGCTCTGGCTGCCCGCAGCGCGACCCGCGGCCGCAGCGGAGACGCTGCGCATCGATTTCATCGACGTGGGGCAGGGGGACGCGGCGCTCGTGACCTCGCCGACGGGCAAGACGGTGCTGGTCGACGGGGGTCCCCGCAAGTCGTCGGAGGCGTTGACCGCGTTCCTGGCCGGCCACGTTCATGGGCCGCTCGATCTCATCCTGCTTTCGCACCGCCACGAGGATCACGTCGGGGGCATGGCGGCGGCGGTGCGGGAGATCGGGGCGCGGCAGTTCATGGACGCCGTCGTTCCTCACGGCAGCCAGGCGTACACCGCCCTGATGCGGGAGCTCGGCGAGCGCGGCGTGGCGGTCCGCCAGGCCACCCGCGGACGCACCATCGACCTGGGCGGTGGCGCGAAGTTGATCCTGCTCGGTCCGCCCGAGCCGGTGATTCACGGCTCGCGTTCCGACGTGAACGCGAACAGCGTCGTGGCGCGCCTGTCGTTCGGCGCGTTCGCGCTGCTGTTCACGGGCGACGCCGAGGCGCCGACGGAGACCTGGCTGCTGCGGGCGGGCGTGCCGCTGCAGGCGTCCGTGTTGAAGGTCGCCCACCACGGCAGCCGGTATTCGTCTGGTGCGGCGTTTCTCGAGGCGGTGGGGGCGAAGATCGCGGTGGTCAGCGTGGGGCGCGTGAACGACTACGGACATCCCGCCGAGGCGACGCTGGACCGCCTGGCCGCCCATGGCGCGTCGGTGTTTCGCACCGACCGGGATGGCGACGTCACGATCGAGACCGACGGGACGTCGATTCACTTGCGCACGGCCAGCGGCCGGAAGGAGATCTTCACGACGCCATGAGCACACCCCGAAAAACGCCCCCCCGAGAACACGGACCTGAAAGCGTGCCCGAGCAGGCCTCTGACCACGAGCTGGTGTTCGTCGATGCCTTCGAGGACGATCAGGCGCGCCTGTTGTCGGGCGTCGATGCGTTCAACGTGCCGGCGCGGCTGCTTCCCCCCGACGCGCGAGAAGGGTCCTGGCTCCGCTGGTCTCTGGTACCGGCGCCCGCGCCTCCCGACGACGGGGCTGCCCTGCGGAAGAAGCTGGGCGCTCCGGACGACGGACAGGACATCAAACTGTAGCCATCAAGCTGTAGTCGACTGGCGGCGATAGGTCGCTGGCGCGGCCCCCTGGTGGCGTTTGAAGGCACGGTTGAAGGCGGCCTCGCTGCCATAGCCGGCGCGCTCGGCGACGGCGCGCATCGACAGATCGCTCTCGCGCAGCAGCTCGGCCGCCTTCGTCATGCGCCAGCGCGACACGTATTCCAGGGGAGCCTCCCCCACCAGCTCGGAGAAGCGCGCCGCGAACGCGGAGCGCGACGATCCGACGGCGCGGGCCAGCCCTTCGACGGTCCAGGCCTCGGAGGGCCGCTCGTGGACCAGCTGCAGCGCGCGCGCGATCTGGGGATCGGCCAGCGCACGCAGGCCGCTTTCCTGGCAGTTCGCGCTGAGGATGAATGTGCGCAGCGCCTGCACGAAGAGGATGTCGACCAGGCGGCTGACCACCACCGTTCCCCCGGGGCTGTGGGCAGCGCTCTCCGCGATGAGGAGCTGAACCGTCGACGACAGCCAGGGCGAGGCCTTGGTGTCGGACGCCGCGATGTGAATGATCGGCGGCAAGCTCTCGAACAGGGGGAGACGGTGGACGGCGCCAAAACGGAACGCGCCGGCCACCAGCGTCGTCTGCGCGCCCTTGCCCCCGAGGCGAATCGGTTCCGCGCCCGTCGAGCGCTGGCACTGGGCGCTGCCCAGCTCGTGCAGGGGGCTCCCCTTGCCGTCGCGTAGCAGGTGCGCGCCGCCGTGGGGAAGCAACGCCACGTCGCCCGCGGACAGCAGGGTGGAGTGGTCGCTGTTCTCCACTTCCAGCCGAGCGCCGCCCCGGATGATGACGTACAGGCTGGCGGCGTCGGCAAGGTCTGGGAAGCGCAGCCCCCAGGGGGCGCCCAGCTCCATGCGGCCGTAGACGAGCGTGGTCAGGCGCAGGCTGCCCAGCAGATCCCCCAGGATGTCGGTTGTTCCAGCGTCTGGACGGCCTGGACGATTGGTCAATTTTTTTGGAGTCTTTGACATGGAACGTCCTGCCGTGGTCGCGCATCTCTCTTAGCAGGAGAAACGAAGACCACCATGTCGAATCCCCGCGAGCTGGCCCGCGTCATCACCTTGCCGTCGCCGTCGCCCGGTCAGTTCGGGCCCGACCACACGGCCATCGAGGTGATCCGGCCCGGGCAGTGGGCCGACGCCGATCCGTTCATCCTGTTGATGGACGACCGCGTGGACGGCACCCTGCAAGGGGGGCCGCACCCGCACGCCGGCTTCGAGACCGTCAGCTTTCTCGTGCACGGCAGCCTGGGCGCGGAGAGCGGGGAGGGGCAGCTCGCGCCCGGCGATGTGGAATGGACGACGGCCGGCAGCGGCATCGTCCACGGCTCGACGTCACGCAAGGACGGACGCATGCGCCTGCTTCAGCTGTGGCTGACGCTGCCGAAGGCCGACCGGTGGACGGAGCCCGATCATCAGATGGTGCCCGCCGCCTCGGCGCCGGTACGGCGCGAGGCGGGCGCGGAGCTGAGACTGTTCAGCGGGTCGACGGGGACGCTCCGTTCGCCTACGCGCAACCGCGTCCCCATCACGCTCGTCGACATGCGCCTGGAAGCGGGCGCCGTGGTCGAGCAGACCCTTCCGGTCGACCACAACGGATTCTTCTACGTGCTGGAGGGCAAGGCCGCGATTGGCGTCGAGGCCACGCCGCTGACCACCGGTCAGATCGGCTGGCTGGATCGGAATGACGCCGCCCCCGGGGAATCGAACATTCGCGTCGCCAATCCGGGCGATGAACCCTTGCGCGTCCTGCTGTACGCGGGACAGCGACAGAACGTCCCCATCGTGTCGTACGGGCCGTTCATCGGAGACACGCGACAGGACATCGTCCGCTCGTTCGAGCGGTATCAGTCCGGCACTTTTCGCCACTACTGAGGAGAGCAGAGATGCAAGACAGCAGAATCGAAACCTTCGCCGCGCGCGCGGAGCCTTACCTTTACGCGACCCTGCGCATCGTCGCGGGGGCCCTGTTCGCGTTTCACGGCGTGCAGAAACTGTTCGGCGTGCACGCGCCGTTCGTCCCCGCGTTCGGCTCGCAGCTGTGGGTGGGGGCGGTCATCGAGCTGGTCGGCGGCGCCCTGATCGCGCTGGGCCTGTTCACGCGCCCGGTGGCCTTTCTCGCCGCCGGTCAGATGGCGGTGGCGTACTTCCAGTTCCACTGGAAGCTGGCGCTCGGCGATGGGATGTGGCTGCCGGCGGTCAACAAGGGGGAGCTGGCCGTCCTCTATTGCTTCCTGTTTCTGCTCGTCGCCGCCCACGGCAGCGGCCTGGCATCGCTGAGCCACCTCGCGAGAAGATCGTCGGTGAGAGGCGAAGAAACGGACCGCGACCGCCGATTTGTGGGGCCTCCCGCGCGTTAACGGTTAAAGTCGCGCGCCGCGAAGGCGCCGATGTTCATCGATCTCTCTCCCCTCCGCCGGCAACGGGACTTCCGGCTGCTGTTCCTCGGGCAGTTCATCTCGGTCTTCGGCAGCATGATCACGTACGTGGCCGTGCCGTATCAGGTGTACGCGCTCACCCGGTCGAACCTGATGGTGGGGCTGCTGGGCACGGTGCAGCTCGTTCCCCTGCTGCTGTTCGGGCTGTGGGGCGGCGCGTACGCCGACGCCATGGATCGCCGGCGTCTGATGCTTGGGTCCGAGACCTTGCTGGCGCTCGGCTCGCTGGGCCTGTCACTGAACGCCTTCTCCAGCCACCCCAGTGTGGTCCTCATCTTCGTGCTGACCGGGTTGATCTCGGCGGTGAACGGGTTTCACCGTCCCGCGCTCGAGTCGATGACCCCCCGCCTGGTCAGCCGCGAGGATCTCACGGCGGCCTCCGCCCTCGGCGCCCTGCGCGGCAGCGTCGGCGCGGTGGTCGGTCCGGCGCTGGGGGGGATCTGCATCGCGGCGCTGGGGATCGGCGCGACGTACCTGATCGACGTGGCCACCTTCCTCGCCTCGCTGGTGGCGCTGGCCGCCATGGCGTCGATGCCGCCGCCCGACGAGGCGGCCAAGCCGGGCATCCGCAGCATCGTCGAAGGGCTCGACTACGCGCGCCGCCGCCCCGAGCTGATCGGCACGTACATCGTCGACATCGTCGCCATGACGTTCGCGATGCCGACCGCGCTGTTCCCGGCGATGGCGCAGCACTGGGGCGGCGCCAGGGCGGCGGGGTGGCTGTATTCGGCGATGTCGATGGGCAGCCTGGCCACGAACCTGTTCAGCGGCTGGACGAAGCGGGTCAGTCGCCAGGGCGCCGCCGTGGTGCTGGCGGCCGCGTCGTGGGGCATCGCCGTGGTGGCGCTCGGCTACGCGCCGAACCTGGCCGTGGCGGTGCTGTGCCTGGCCCTGGCGGGTGCCGCCGACATGATCAGCGCCGTCTTCCGCATGACCATCTGGAACGAGACCATCCCCGCGCACCTGCGCGGTCGGCTGGCCGGCGTCGAGATGATCAGCTACATGACCGGGCCGCTGCTGGGCAATGCGCGCGCCGGTTGGATGGCGACGATGCGGTCGATCCAATTTTCCATCGTCGGAGGGGGCGTCATCTGCGTCGTGGGCGTGCTGGCGTGCATCCCGCTGCTGCCGGCGTTCTGGCGTTACCGCCGCGCGCCGCTGTCCGAACCGCCGCCGGTCTGACGCGCGCCTCGTTTCAAGATGGATTTGACCGGGCGGGCCGCGGCGCTAGAACCTTGGGTCATGTTCACACCCAATTTTTCCAGCGCCGCCATGTTCCAACGCAAGAGCCTGCTGCCGGTGATCAACGCCGACAGGACGGACACCACCCTGCCGCACCCGGCCCCCAAGGCGCCGCGCGTGTTCGCCGATTCCGCCACCCGCTCGGACATCGAGCCGCTGCTGAAGGCCGGCATCATCAACGGCATCACCACGAACCCCAGCCTGGTGAAGAAGGCAGGGGCAAAGTCCTGGGAGCAGGCCAAGGGGATCCTGAAGGACCTGTGCACGCTGCTGCGGCCGTATCCGGTGTCGCTCGAGCTGACCGAGCTGACCGAGGAGGCCATGGTCACCCAGGCCTCGGAGCTGGCCGCGCTGGGCGACAACTCGGTGATCAAGGTGCCGATCGGCGGCTACCGCGCCATCGATCCCAGCGCCGATCCCTTCACCGGTTTGAAGGTGATCCGCCGCCTGTGGGAGCGCGGCATCATGGTGAACACGACGCTGATCTTCAACACCACGCAGGCGCTGTGGGCCGCCAACGCCGGGGCGACGTACGTGAGCCCGTTCCTGGGACGGCTCGCCGACTACGGCTACAAGCACGACAAGCCCGAGCGCGAGACCGGCAACTCGCTGTACTGGGTCGAGGACCACAAGAACAGCAAGGGCGACCAGAACATGCACAACAGCGAGTACGTCGCCTCGGGCGGCGCGCTGAAGGATGCCGGGGCGCGCCTGATCTTCGAGATCGCGACGGTGTTCGCGAACTACCAGATCAAGACGGAGATCCTGGCGGCCAGCTTCCGCAACCAGGTGCAGCTGACCGAGTGCCTGCTGGCAGGCGCAGACATCCTGACCGTTCCCGCCAACATTCTCGCCACGGTTGCCGATCACCCGCTCAGCGACGAGGGGATGAAGGCGTTCGTCGAGGACGCCAAGGCTTTCGGGAAGTAGTTTTCGCCTATGGGTGCGGCGAAGACCGCTCCCGTCAGGCCGATTCGATCCTTTTCTTCTCGGCCGGCGACCTGTCGTCGGCCGGTTTTTCGTCGACCCTGGCGCTGTGCCGGGCGATGGCCGCCGAGAGCCGCCCCTCCTGGGCGGCGCCCAGGCGGCGGAATTCGAGGCGCGCCAGGAAGCTCCCGCCGGGACGGGCCTCGCAGCGGAGAATGAAGGCGGGCAGATCGCCGTAGAGCTCGCCGTCCCATTCGATCGCCACGTAAGGCGAGGAGCCGACAGCCAGGGCGACCGGCGAGGTCATGGCCAGGCCCCCCAGGCTGATGTCGAGCAGCGAACCGCTGATCCGGGGCGCGCCCGCTTCGTCGGCGGGCCGGCCGGAGAGCTCGACCTTCCCGTCTGCGCTGACGCGAACGGTGGCGCGAAGCTGCTGGCGCTCCGGATGCTCGTCGTGGCGGAAGACGAGCTTCCGCGGCCCCCCGGCAGGCTCGGCGTGCAGCCAGGCGCAGCGCGCCACGTAGCGCGCGTCGCGGGTGAAGGTGATGCGGGCCTTGGCGCCCGCCGCGGTGGACATGAAGGTCGCGTTGGGCGCGGCGACGACGATGAACCAGGCCTCGTTCACCTCGAGCACCTCGCCCGCGATCCCGGTGACCTCGACGCGCATGCCCGGCACCAGCTCGCGGGTCGTCAGAAGCGGGAGGTGCTCGGGCACCACGTGAAACCCCAGGGTGCGCCGCAGGCGATGAACGCGGGCGAACGGATCGTCGCCGGCGCCGCCCGAGCGCGCGGTGCCCGAGGCGGCGGTCGGGGTGTGCTCGGCCAGCTCGCGGGCGGTGGCGCGCTCGAACATGTCGAGGTGGGTGGCCACGAGCAACGGGCTGACGCCCAGGGGCGCCGCCAGACGAATGAGCGCCTGACCGTCCGCGCTCGACAGGTCGCGCTCCGCCAGCAACTGGGCGAAGGCGGCCTGGCCGGCCTTTCCGCGCGCCTGCGCGGTCCGCCACCGTGAAAACAACACGAGCGACACCACCGCGAGACCGACGACCGCCAGGAACCAACCCACGTCGCCGTAGCTCGGCTGGAAGGCGTGCCGCACCGAATTGAGAAAGGAATCGACGGGCGTCATTCGAACCGCGTCACAAGATCATACCCCCTCGGGACGCCGCCGCCGACGACGACCCGGTTGGGCCCTAGTGCGGTGCACTAGGGCTTCCCCGTCGGGGCGGGGGGACGTTCGGCGAACTGCGGGGCGTCGTCGAGGATGTCGAACCACGGGGCCTTGGACGCCACGAAGATGTGCGCCGTCGGCCTGGTTGGCCAGGGCGTGTCGAGCGTTCCCACGCGCAGGCGCACCGCCTCGGGCATGGCGGTGCGGCGGCTGAACAGGGGCGCGCCGCAGACCCGGCAGAACACGCGGAAGACGCCGGGCGACGACTCGTAGTCGGTCATCAGCTCGCGGCCGGTGACGACGTCGAGGTCGGCCACCTTCACCAGCGCGGCCGCGTTGAAGGCGGTGCCGTTCGCCTTCTGACAGCGCTGGCAGTGACAGAACCCCAGAGCGCCCAGCTCGCCATTAATTTGATACGTCACGCCGCCGCACAGACAACTGCCTCGGTACATGGTGCCCTCCGACGCCCACGTTACCTCGGCGGACGCCCCATCGGCCGTTTCTGTTAGGATCAAGGTCCCGATGGGGTGCCGCGTGTCTCCGGCGGCGATCTTTCTGCTGGGCCTGGCGCCGCTCTTCGGGACGGCGGGCTGTGTGGGCCCGCGGCTGGGCACGATGTCGAGCGGCTCGGGAGGCGCGAGCGGAACCGGGGGGAGCGGCGACGCGCTGACCATCGGCAACACGCGGCGGCTGCGCCGGCTCAGCAACCACGAATACGACAACGTCGTTCGCGATCTGCTACAGGACGGTTCGCAGCCCTCGAAGGACTTCATCGTCGACTCGTTCCAGAACGGCTACGACAACGGCTCGGTCGGCCTGGCGGTGCAGTCGGACCAGGTCGAGGGGTACCAACTGGCCGCTGAAACGCTCGCCGCCAACGCGGTCGCCAACCGTCTGCCGGCGCTGCTGGCCGGCTGCGCTCCGGCGACGTCGGGCGAGCCGGCCTGCGAGGAGGCTTTTCTCGCGTCGTTCGCGCCGCGCGCGTTTCGGCGCCCGCTGACCGATGACGAGCTGGGGCGGCTGCGCGCGGTCTACACGGTCGGCGCGCAGGCGGGCGGTCTGGCGGGCGGTGTCGAGCTGGTGCTCGAGACGATCCTGCAGTCGCCCGAGTTTCTGTACCGCGAGGAGCTGGGCGCGCCCGAGCCAGCTCCGGGCGCACCCGACGAGGTTCAGCTGACGCCGTACGAGGTCGCCTCCGAGCTGTCGTTCTTGATGACCGGCTCGATGCCCGACGATCTGCTGTTCGCCGCCGTCACCAGCGGGCAATTCGTCGGTCCCGACGACCATCGCCGCGAGGCATTGCGGCTGCTGGCCACGCCGGCCGCCATCGAGACGATGCGCCGGTTCCTGCACCAGTGGCTGGCCACCGATCGCCTGGCCGACACGCGAAAAGACGCCGGCGTCTACCCGGCGTTCAACGTCAGCGACGGTGCCAGCAGCGTGGGGGCGGCCATGGCGAGCGAGCTGGACCAGGACTTCGTGGCGCTGGTGTCGCAGGGGACCGGTTCCCTGCGCGAGCTGTTCGGGTCGTCGCAGTCGTTCGTCGACCCGGCGCTGGCGGCGCTGTACGACGTCGCCGCCCCGGCGGCGTCAGGTTTCGCGTCGGTCGCGCTCGATCCCGCCCTGCGCCGGGGCGTCCTCACCCGCCTCGGCTACCTGACCGTCCACGCCGATCAGGACAGCTCGGGGCCCATCGCGCGCGGCGTGTTCCTGATGAGCGCCATCCTGTGCCTGCCGGCGCCGCAACGGCCGGCCACCGTGCCGTCGGCGCCGTCGGTCGGCGACGCGAACGGGGCGGGCCTGACGACGCGGCAGCGCTTCACCCAGCACCTCTCCGACGCCTGCCGTGGCTGCCACAAGCTCATCGACGGCTATGGTTTCGGCTTCGAGGAGTTCGACGGCATCGGCGTCCACCGCACCAGCGAGAACGGCAACCCCGTCGACAGCAGCGGCGAGATCCTGGGGACCGGCGACATCGACGGTGCGTTCGACGGCGTCGCCGCGCTGGAGGACCAGCTGGTGCAGAGCCACCACCTCACCGATTGCTTCGTTCGTCAGATGTACCGCTTCGGAATGGGGCAGGTGGAGGGGAGTGACGCTGACGACGTGGCGCTGCTGGCCGACCTGGGGGCCAGCTTCTCCGTCGACAGCCGCATGACCGATCTGTGGATGGCAATGGTAGGGGCTCCGGCCTTCACGTTGCGGCGGACCGTGATGGTGGAGCCATGAGCACGACGTCGACTTCGCGCCGCCGGGCCCTGCGCACCCTGGCGGCGATTCCCTTCGCGGCGCCGCTGGCGCGGGCGTTCGCGGCCGCCGATGGGGGGACGCCGCCGCCAAAGCGGCTGGTGCTGCTGATGCAGAACAACGGCACCCAGCAGGCCAACTTCTGGCCCGATTCGAACCTGAGCTCCCCCATCCTGGACCAGCTGTTCACGGGGGCCGACGGCGCCGACAACGGCCTGCGCGCCAAGACCAACATCATCAAGGGGATGGCGGTCCCGTTGGATGCGAACGGCACCAACGGCAACCAGCACGACATGGGCTTCGCGCGCATGTTCACCGGCGAGCGGCTGCTGTCGAAGGCCGGTCTCCCCTGGGGGGGCGGTCCGTCGGTCGATCAGATCCTGGCCAACGACTGGACCGTCGACTCGCTGACCCTGGCCGTGCTGGCGTCGAACTATGAGCCGCGCCCCAAGCCCGGCTTCGATCACCGCCGCTCGTTTTCCTACATCGGCCCGGCGACCTTGAAGTATCCGCTCGTCGATCCGCTGCGCGTCTACCAGAAGCTGTTCGGGACGAGCGACGGGGTCGACGTGCGGCGGCGCTTGTTGTTGCGCCAGAGCGTCCTCGACGCCGTGTCGGGTAACCTGAACGAGATCGCGACGAAGCTGGGCGCCGACGACGGCCGGAAGCTCGACTATCACCTCACCGCCATCCGCGACGTCGAGCGGCGGCTGTCGACGACCCTGGCGGGCTCGCAGACGGTGTGCGCCATGAGCCCGGCGCGCCCCACCGACTTTCTGGCCCTCGACCCGGGCGCCGAGAGCACCGTCGACTCCTACGTCCCCGATCTCATGAACAACATGATCGATCTGATCGCGGTGGCCATGGCTTGCGGCCTGACCCGCATCGCCACCCTGCAGATGGGGTTCTGCGGCGGGAAGTGGTCGTTCTCCTGGAAGGGGATCGACATGAACTGCCACGATGACGTGGCCCACCTCGACACCTCGGACGGGGGCAGCTCAGCGGAGAACACGGCGCGCGTGGTGCTGATCAACCAGTACTACGCGACCTGCGTGGCCCGGCTGGCCACCGCGCTCGACGCCGTTCCCGAGGCGGGTGGCACGATGCTCGACCACACGCTGGTCGTCTGGGCCAACGAGGAGGGGCGCGGCGATCACGACCAGAGCAACGTGCCGGTGGTGTTGCTGGGCCTGGTGGGCGGTGGCATCCCCAGCGGGGGACGATTGATCGACGAGGGGACGCAGCCGTTCAATCGCCTGGGCTGCACGGTCCTCAACCTGATGGACCATCCCGTGGCGGGGTTCGGCGATCAGGCGACCTGCGGTTCGTTCGCGGGCCTGCTGTAGCCGCGCGGTCAGTTCACGTGCTTGTTGGCGGTCTCGGCGATCAGCCGTGCCACGTTCTCGAACAGCGTCTGCAGGCTGACCGGCTTCAGGATGCACAGCACGCCGGGCAACGTCTTGTCGGCGTCCTCGACGCCCGAGCCGGAGAACGCGATCACCGGGACGCGCGCCCAGCGGGGCTGTTCCAGCAGGCACTGCCGCAGCTTCCAGCCGTCCATCACCGGCATCATCAGGTCCATGATGATGATCTTCGGGGGCGCGTCGGAGAGGGCCAGGTCGCGCAGCGCCTCCTGCCCGTCTCCGGCCGTCGCCACCGTGTAGCCCTGTTTCACGAACGCCCTTTCGAGCGATCGTCGGACCAACTCGTTATCCTCGATGATCAGGACATCTTGCACGGACGACTCACCTGGAGCTTGACCATCGGTTCTTGTGTGTAAAACCTGAGATATCAAGAAACGGAAGGGTTCTGTCGAGGGGCTTCGTCCGGGTGGACAGGGGGAGAATCATGCGCATGGCAAAGCGGCATCAGGGGCCCATCAGGGCGACGACGGCGGGATCGGGCGCGCAGCTCAAGGCGGCCCTGGCCCTGCTGGAAGAGGTGTCGGCCTCCCCCCCGGACGCTCCCGCCATCATGACTGTGCTGGCGGCCCGCGCGCGCGAGCTGACCAACGCCAGCGGCGCCATGATCGGCATGCGAGAGCAGGGTGACATGATCATCCGCGCCGCGGTGGGGTCCGAAACGCCCTTCCTGGACCAGCGGATCGCCCTCGAGCAGAGCCTGTCGGGGTTGGCGCTGACGACCGGACAGACGCTGATCTGCCGGGATACCCGCAGCGAGCTGCGGGTCAATCGATCGCGCTACGACGGCTACGACATGCGGTCGCTGGTGGTGGTGCCGTTTCAGGAGCGGGGCGCGAACATGGGCGTCTTGATCGTCACCTCGCCGGAGACGAATTTTTTCGGCGGCGAGGACGAAGCGGTGCTCTCCGTCTTGACCCGCGTCCTGGCGCGGCGGCTGGATCAGGTCGAGGAGCTGCGCGGGTACCAGCTGCTCATCTCCGAGAACGAGATCGCCCTGGCGACCTTGCGCGAGAGTGAGAACCGATTTCGAACCGCCTTCGATCACTCGGGCATCGGCCTGGCGTTGATGGCCATCGACGGGCGCTGGTTGAAGGTGAACCCCGCCTTGTGCCGGACCCTCGGCTATTCCCGACGGGAGCTGTTATCGCTCGACCACGACGCGACCACGCACCCGGACGATCGGGCGCTGGAGGCGCCGTTCCTGCGGCAGATCCTGGCCGGCGGCCTTGCCCACTACGAGCTGGAGAAGCGCTACATCCACAAGGACGGCTCGACGATCTGGGGGCTGCTGACGATCTCGGCCGTCACGAACGCCGAGGGCCAGGTCCTCTATCTGATCGCACAGATTCAGGACATCACGGCCCGTAAGACCACGGAGCAGACGCTGCGCGACCTGGCGGTTCGTGACGATCTGACCGGGGTGTGGAACCGGCGCGAGATGTTCCGCCTGCTGAACGAGGAGACGTTGCGCGCCGAACGGCACGGCCGGGCGCTATCGCTCATCATGCTGGACGTCGACGCGTTCAAGGCGGTCAACGACACCTACGGTCATCAGGCGGGGGATCTCTCGCTGAAGCAGATCGCGCGGATCATCGAGGAGTGCGTGCGAACGTTCGATCGCGTGGCCCGCTATGGCGGTGAGGAGTTCGCGGTGATCCTTCCCGAAACGGTGGGGGCGGACGCCCTCGTCGTCGCCGAGCGCATCCGGGTGCGGGTCGCCGCCGCGGAGTTCGCGATCGGCCAGAAGGACGGCGTCGACGTGCGCATCCCCCTGACCGTCAGCTCGGGGGTGGCGACGATGAACGTCGCCCACGACATGTCGGTCGAGGACATGATCCGTGAAGCCGACGCCAGCCTCTACGTGGCCAAGCACGGTGGCCGAAACCAGTGTGTGGCGGCCCCCTCGGCGCTGCGCGAGCCGAGCTGCCCGCGCGAAGAACGTGCCGAGCAGTCCGACACGTTGCCGGTCTGACCGCCCCGATTGATCGACCGCCGCGCCTGGTCTTTGATGGCGCATGGCCGATAAGTCGTTCGAGGTGAATCCGTACGCGCCCCCCAAGGCCGATCTGCAGGGCGCCGGGGGCTACCTCGTCGCCGGGGGCGCCGCGCCGACGCCGCCGACCGCCGCGCAGCTCGGCGACGCCCTGGCCCGCCTGAAGCAATACGTGGCCCTGCCCGCGAATCTGGCCTCCGATACCAGGGCGGCGGGGGGGCTGCTTCGGCCCGTCACGCTGGCGTTCCTGGCGCTGACCGTGGTCTCGCTGCTCGGCGCCGCCGCGACGACGATGGTGCCGGCCGGCGGCAAACATCTGTCGCTCGTCCTGTGCGGCGTGGCGGGGGGGCTGTTCGGGCTCCTGGGCGCGGCCCTGGTGGCCGTCGACCTGTCCATCGGAAAGCGCGCCACGCCGGCCCCGCCCGAGCAGGCGCTGAAGCGCTACCTGAAGGCGTTCGGGATGGGCCGAAGCGGGTACGCCTGGGCCGCGCTCTGCCCGACGGCGCGCGAGCAGACCGTCGTCGCCCCGAAGCTGGGCGACCTCCCCACCGGAGAAGGGCGGTTCCAGATGAGCAGTCCCGCCGGCGTGAAGGCGTACGCGCGGACGTTCGCGCGCCCGGGGCAGAAGCAGATGCGGACCCTGCGCGCGAAGAAGATCACCGTGCGCAGCGTCGACGGCGACCTGGCGCTCGTCGACGCCGACCTGGTCTTCCAGACCTGGCCCTCCTGGGTGACGGCCATGATCGGGATCTGCGCCGCGGTGTTTCGGATCGGGCTGATCGTGGCGGTCATCCTGTTCTTCGTGAAACGGAAGCGCCTGGCCGTGACGGTGACGAAGACCCTGCTGCAGGGGGAGCCGGGCGTCTGGTATCTGTTCGACGCCAATATGCTCGAAGGCCACGCGCCCACGCCACGATAGGCACCAAACCGCTCGGGAACGCGGTACCCTCCGTCCGCCCATGTCATCTCGTTCGGCCCGTTCCGCCATCGAAGGATTGAAAAGCGAAGCCCTGCAGGCGGCATTGACCGCCGCGCTGGGCGGCAAGGTCGCCCCGCTGGAGGATCTGCTCTGCCGCTACGGTGGCGGCGCCGATCCGCGCCCCAACTTGAAGTTGGCCGCCGCCTTCGGCGCGGAGACCCCGAACCTGCCGCCCACCGTCACGCGGCTCCTCGCCCGCTTCTCGGCGGAGGACGCCGCCCCCGACACGGCGCGCGTGTTTCTCCCCATCGCCGCCGCGCACGGCTGGATGGGGCGGCTGCGGGCGGGCCTCGACGTCGAGCAGGCGTGGCTCTCCCTGGCCGAGCTGGCGGCGGACGAGCGGGTGCCTGTTCGCCTGGGGACGCTCGACGCCCTCAACGCGTTCGTGCTGCGCAAGGGCGGCGCGGACGTGCTGATCGGTCGCGCGCGGGAGTGGCTGGACGGGGAGGACCGCGAGCGCTCGTTCGGCTCGGCCGCGCTGGTGATCGAGACGTTCGCCGACCGGCAGGCGCTGGCCGCGGTGGGCGACGCGCGGGGCGTGCTCGACTATCTGTCGCGCGTCCTCGAGGCCGTGGCGAGCGCCCCGCGCTCGGCCGAGCGCTCGGACAGCCGGCGGCGCCTGCTGCTGGCGCTGCCGCGCACGCTGACCGCCGCCGTCATCAGCTTCTCCGCCGCCGATCGAGGCTCGCTGTGGCTGGAGGAGGAGTGCGTGAAGGCCCGCCATCCCGACATCCGGGCCGTGCTGTCCGACTCGATCTTGAAGCTGCGCGGTCAGGAGAGCCCGGTCGTCGCGCAGCGGCTGCGCGGGGCCCTCGAGGGGAGCGCCAAGCCCCTCCGCGATCCCAGCCGCAAGCGCCCCGGCACCGATCGCGGCCGCGCCTCCCGCAAGATGAAGTGAGGCCTCGCTTCAGCCGCGCTGGTGCAGCTCGATGACGTTGCGGTCGGGATCGCGCACGAAGATCCCGCGCGCCCGGGGGCCGAACTGGATGGGGCCGCCGCTCAACGGGACGCCGGCCGCCGCGAGCTGCGCCTGCGCCGTGGCGAGGTCGGGGCACAGCAAGGCGATGTGCGTGATGCCCGGGAACTTGTCGGCGGTATCCATCAACACGTTCGGCTGCGCGGCCGCGGGCGCGTTCAAGATGAGGTTGAGCTCGATCCCCGACGGATGATCGAGGATGGCGACCGGTTCGGGGCCCACCGGGCCGGCGGTCTTCGTGAAGCCGAGCAGCTCGTAGAAGCGCAGCGAGCGCTCGAGATCGTGAACGCGAATGCCCACGTGGGCGATTCCGGAAAGCGCGATCGGCGAGCTCATGCGCCGATTGTACACGCGCCCCGTCAGGCGGCCGTGGCCAGGCGCGGCCGCGCCGCCCGGTCGAGGTAGGGGGCCAGCGCCGGGTCGTGCCGCATCTTCGCGGTGACGCGGCGGTGCGCGTTCGCCACCCGACGCTTGATCGTGCCCACCGGTCGGCCGAGGTCGGTGGCGATCTCGGCGAGCTCGCGCTCCTGCACGAAGCGTTTGACGAACAGGACGCGATCTTCGGCGCCCCCCTGGGCCAGGAGCTGGCACAGCCGGGCCAGCGCCTCGCGGGCCTCGAGATCGGCGGCGTCGCAGGGGGCATCGGGCAGCTCGCCGGTCGGGGTCAGCGCCACCGCCCGGCGGATGTTGGCGCGTCGCCGTTCGTTCTGCGCGACGCCCAGGCAGATCCCGATCAGGAAGCTGCGCAAGGCGTGCGGGACGCGCAGCTCGGGGATGCGGGCGAAGAAGCGGGCGAAGACCTCCTGGCACAGATCCTCGTGGTCGGCGCGCGGGCCGAAGTAGCGGCGGAGAAAGCCCAGCACCAGGGGCGACAGCGAGGCCCAGGCCATGGTCGCGGCCCACGGCTCCCGCGCCATCAGCGCCGCCGCCAGGGCTCCGTCGTCTTCGAGGCTTCGGGCCAGGGAACGCGTGACCGCTGCAGGGGCGATGGTGGTCGGCACGCCTGGGGTGGCAGCAACGGATGGGCCAACGTCACGCGACCCGACCAGGGGCTCCGCCAGACCCGAGAAACCCGTGCGGCGGGACACTGGCGGCCGCGGCGGCCGAGATCACGGGCGTTTTCGGCGCGCCTCGCGGGACCTGCGCCATGTCGCGGACGTCAGCCGGACGTCCGCCTGGACATCCCGTCGAGCGCTAATGGCCGCCGCCATTCGAGGTGCCGCCCTGACTGCTGCCGGACCCCCCTTGCTGGCTGGTCGCCGACCGGGCCTTCTCGACCAGCGCCTGCTCGTTGGCGACGGCGGCGGCCGTGGCGGCGCGAGTGGCCGCCGCGGCGGAGGCGGTCACCCGCGCCGCGACGGCGGGCGACCAGCTCGCCGGCAGAAACGGCAGCCTGACCGTCAGCGTGAGACGCTGCGCCTCGGCCAGCGTGACGTCGCGAATCACGGGGGGGCCGACGTCCGGTATCACCGTGATCCGGTAGCTGCCCGAGCCGATCCGCAACGGATGCGCCAGCGGAGCCCGGCCGAGCTCGCGGCCGTCGAGCAGCACGCGCGCGTCGGGGCCGACCGTCACGATGGTCAGCTCGGCCAGCCGCGATTCCAGCATCACGATCTGCGCGCCCAGCAGATCGGCGCGCCCGGAGGGGACCCGCTCGGCGCCGTCGCGCAGATACCGCGAGAAGGCCTCGATCGCCTCCACGGGGTGGCCGAGCGCGACGTGACACTGGCCGATGTTGTACAGGATGCCGAAGTCGGGATCGGTGGCGTAGGCGTCGTCGAACTCCCGCAACGCCGCGCCGTACTGGTTTCGCCCCGCCAGCTCGAGCCCGCGGGTCCGGTGAGCGCGGGCGGTCTCGCGGGCCTCGGCCGTGCTGGCGCTCGCCGGGTCGGGCTCGGGGACCGGGGCGCCCCCGCCACGCGCTTCCATCATCTCGATCTGCTGCTGCACCAGCTCGCGCCGGGCGCGCGGGATCCGCTCGGCGCCGTCACGCAGATAACGGGACAGCGCCTCGATCGCCTCGGCGGGATGGCCGAGCGCGATGTGACACTGGCCGATGTTGTAGAGCACGGCGAACTCGGGGCTGACGATGTAGGCCTGATTGAACTCTTGCAGCGCCTCGGCGTAGCCGTTCTTGCCGGCCAGCTCGACGCCGCGGGCATAGTGCGCCCGGGCGACGTCCCGGGAGCCGTCCGCGCGCGCCGTCGGCGCGGTCCCCAGCACCAACAGCGTGCCGAGGAGCAGGTCCCGGATTCGCATCTGTCACGCCTTTAGCTCGAATGGCGTGCGAATTTCAATTGTAGGGATTTTGTTCGTCGAAGGTGGCGGGGGCGAGCCGGGCTTTGCCCGCCGGACGCGCCGTCGTTGGAGAAGCGTGGGACGGGGGATGTTCCGGCGCGGCCTTCGGGCCTGGCGAGCTGGCGCGCGGGTGGCGCGCCGCCGGGCGATTCGCGACCGGTTCCACCGACGGACCACCGTTCGAAGCGCCGGACTGCGCGGTGAGCGCGCGCTGGGGTTCGGGCTTGGTCGCCGCGGGCGGCGAGGACGGCGAGGGCGGCGTCTGCGCCGCCGGCTCCACGCGCCGCGCCGCCGGTGCCGGCGCCTCGGCGGCGGGGCTCGCCGGTTTCGCCGGCGTCGCGCGAAGCCGTACGCCGAGCACGATCACCGCCAGCGTCACCAGCACGGCGGCCGCCAGCGCGATCGGCAGCCGGCTCCGCCGAACGGGCGGCGCGGAGGCGGGCCGTCCCCGCCTGTCGTCGCTCGTCTCGGCCGCGGGGGTGACGGAGCCCGAACGCCCCCCGCTCGCCCGCATCGGCGTGGCCGCCTCGCCTTTTCCCGGGTCTTCGCTATGGACCGCCGCCGGCCAGACCTGACGTCGGCCCAGCGATGCCAGCGCCTGACCGAACGACTCCGCCGAGGTTGGTCGCTGCTCGGGCTGTGAGGCCAGCGCGCCTCCCACGAGCGCGAGCAGCGAAGTGGGCAACCCCGATCGAACGCTCTCCAGCGGCACCGCCGGCTGGGTGGAGATGTGGTGCAGGATCGCGTTGTGCGAGTCCCCGGGGTGCGGCATTTTCCCCGACACCAGCTCGTAGAGGATCGCGCCCAGCGCGTACACGTCGGCGCGCTGATCGATCACCTTGTCGCCGCGCGCCTGCTCGGGCGACATGTACGAGGCCGTCCCCATCACCGTGCCCGTGCGGGTGGCGGCGTTCAGCTCGTCGAGCGCTTGCAGCTTCGCCACGCCGAAGTCGAGCACCTTCAACAGATCGGTCCCGTCCTCGCGCCGGCACACGAACAGATTTTGCGGCTTGAGATCGCGGTGCACGATCCCGGCCCCGTGCGCCACGTGCATGCCCCGGCACGCCTGCGCCACCAGATCGGCCGCCCGCTCGACGGGAAGCTGGCCCTCGCGCGCCAGCAGCGCGGCCAGGCTCTCGCCCATCAGATACTCCATGACGATGTAGGGCGTTCCGTCGCGCGCGATGCCGAAGTCGATGGCCGCGGCGACGTTCTCGCTCTCCAGCGCGCCGGCCGCCTCCGCCTCGCGCTGGAAGCGGGCCAGGATGTCGCGCCGCTCGGCGAGATCGGCGCGCAGCAGCTTCACGGCGAAGCGTCGCTTCACCACCTCGTGCTGCGCCTCGTAGACGACGCCCATGCCCCCCGTGGCCAGGAAGCGCACGATGCGGTACTTGCCGCCGATCAGCTCGCCAATCCGGCTCTGCTGCATCGACTCGGTCACGGCAGGTCCTTCGGCTCGGTGGGGGGCGGCTGCTTTCGGGGTTCGGGTTCGGGGTTGCGCAGCGCCTCGAGATCGATCGATTGACCCTCCATCAGCCGGTAGGCCCGCTGGCGGGTGATGCCCAGGATGGCGGCAGCGCGCGCGACGTTTCCGCCCGACGTGCGCAGGGCCCCGAGCAGCGCCGGCAGCTCGACCGGCTCGCCGGAGGCACCAGCGCCCGGTCCGCGGGATGCCCGGTTGCTCTCTCCGGCTTGACCACCGACGACGCCGATGCGCTCGGGCAGGTGCTCGGCCCGCAAGGTGGACTCGCGCGCGTGCAGGGTGAGCAGCCGGCGCACCAGGAAGACCAGCTCGCGCACGTTGAAAGGCCAGTCGTGCAGGCACAGCCGCTCGGCGAGATCGCTCTCGATGGCGGGGACCTGCCCTTGCCCCAGCTTGCCGAGCAGGCTCGAGAACAGGGGGAGGACGTCCTCACGACGCCGCCGCAGCGGCGGCAGGCGTACCGTGACGCCGTCGACCCGGGCCAGTAGATCGGCGCGGAAGCGCCCCTCGCGCACCGACTCCATCAGCGGTTGCTGGCCCGCCACGATGATGCGCACGTCGACCGGCACGGGGCGCGTCTCGCCGAGCGGCTGCACGGCCCGCTCCTCGAGCACGCGCAGCAGCTTGGCCTGAACCCCGAGCGGCAGGTCCGACACCTCGTCGAGCAGCAGCGTTCCCCCCTCGGCGCTGCGGAAGAAGCCGACGCTGGCGCGATCGGCGCCGGTGAACGCGCCGCGCCGGTAGCCGAACAGCTCCGCCTCGGCCAGCCCCTCGGGCAGCGCGCCACAGTTGACCGCCACCATCGGCCCCCCCCGATCGCTCCAGGAATGGATGGTGCGCGCCACGACCTCCTTGCCGGTCCCGGTCTCCCCCTCCAGCACGATCGGTAGATCGCTGGGCGCGGCCCGGGTCAGCGGGGCGAGGGCCTCTTGCAGCGTGCCTCCCCCCAGCAGGCCGGGCGCCAGCTCGGTGAAGCCTCCGACGGCGGTGGTCACCACCCCGACCCAGCCGCCGAGGCGAACGACGTCGTCGCGATCGATGGCCGCCACCTGCACCTGGTTGCCGTTGACGCGCACCCCGTTACGGCTCCCCAGATCGCGCAGGGTCAAGGGGCCGTCGGGGCGGGGCCGTTCCACCACGGCGTGCCGCCGCGAGATGTCGTTTCCTTCCAGGCGGATGGCGCAGGTCTCGTCGCGGCCAATCGAGATCCCGGCGTCAGCCTGCCGGCCCGGATCGAGCGAGGCCGTTCCGGCCCGCGGGAACACCCACGCCAGCCGCAGCTCCTGCTCGCTGCGCGCGGCCCGCTGCGAGCCGACACCGGTAACCGTCGTAGCCCCCCGATCGGCCGCCATGGTCAGCCCTCATACATAACATGCACGCCCGCGGCCACCCCACGGGGACGGGGCGAACCGGGGGAGTGGAGCGTCCCCCACGTTACCTGCGGCGGACAGTACCCCCACGAAAAGGCCGTTCGAGGCACGATGCCATTGGCACGCAATGTGAAGAGACAGGCGGCGAGGGTGGGGAACGCATGAGCTTATTCACGGAAGGACAGATCCTCGACGGGACCTATCGCCTGGTTCGTCTCATTGGCGAAGGGGGAATGGGTGAGGTCTACGAGGCCACCCACGCCCGCCTGGCGGGGCGGTACGCGATCAAGGTTCTGCTGCAGACGCTGTCCAACAACCGCGAAGCGGTGGCGCGCTTCGACCGGGAGGCGCAAGTCACCTCGCTGTTGCAGCATCCCAACATCGTCCAGGTGATCGATCACAACACCGCCTCCGACGGGACGGAGTATCTGGTGATGGAGTATCTCGATGGCGAGAGCCTGGGCGCGCGGATGGCGCGGCCCAGGCGCCTTCCCGTGGAGAGCGTGGCGTCCATCGTCGACCAGATCGCGGCAGGGCTGGCTGCGGCCCACACCCACGGCATCGTTCACCGCGATCTGAAGCCCGACAACGTCTTCCTGGTGGCGGTCCAGGGGAGGGCCGCCGAGCTGGTGAAGCTGCTCGACTTCGGGATCTCGAAGATGGGCAGCGGGTATCAGACGCTGGATCGGCAGATCTGCGGCACCCCGCAGTACATGGCCCCCGAGCAGGTCGAAGGGCGGGTGGCCGACATCGGCGGACCGACCGACCAGTTCGCGCTGGCGGTCATCGCGTACGAGCTGCTGACGGGACGCAATCCTTTTCAAAAGGCCGATCTCGCGGCGACGTTCGCCGAGGTGCTGCGCGGAGCCCCTTCTCCCACGGGCTTGAGCCCCGCCGTCGATGCGGTGCTGATGCGCGGGATGTCCAAGGCCTGGCGGAACCGGTTCCCCTCGGTGACCAACTTCGCGGCGGCTTTGCGGGTCGCGCTGCTGCCGGCGCGCGAGAGTCACTCCTTGCCGACGCTCGCCTATGCCGTCGGCG
>DASYCK010000077.1:0-16543 GCA_036500205.1 Polyangia bacterium
GCACACGGGAACTGACGATAATGGTAGCGGCGCGACCGCAGGGAGAGCATGTTGAGCTACTCGTCTCAGATACCGGACTAGGCGTGACGCCCGGTCTCGCCGAGACGATTTTCGAGCCGATGGTTTCGGGCAGGGAAGAAGGCACGGGGATGGGCCTCACGGTGGCAAGGAGCATCATCGAGGCACACGGGGGCTCGATTGCTCTCGTCAATGACAGGCGCCGGAATGGAGCGGCCTTCAGAATCCTCCTACCGCGGAAGAAGGCTCGCGCCACCTGAGCTCAGAGTTCGGAAAGCCCTTTCGGTCAGCGCGAGGCTGCGCTAGTTCCGCGCTCTTTCGGGCGTGCCGCCCATCATCCTGCAGGCGTCCTCGTACTCTTCGAAGCTCGGAATGACAGCCGTCTTTCGAGGGAGAGCTCGCGCTCCGTAGAGCGTCGACCGCATCTGCCGCGTGGTGCAGGTGGCACAAACCTCGGCCGCCTTCGCCACCACCAGCTAGTATCGGCGTCGCGTGTCCGATGTCGTGACGCTGACTCTCCCGAGCGACGCCGAGCTGGCGAGCGCGGTCATGCGCGGGGGAGCGGACGGCAGCCCTCCGGCGGAGGCGGAGCTGGTGCGGCGCTTCGGACGCCGGGTGCGCCTCTACGGCCGCAGTCGCCTTCGAGACGACAGCGCCGTGGACGATCTCGTGCAGCGGGTGATGCTGGTCGTGCTGGTGAAGCTTCGCGCGGGCGAGGTTCAGGCCCCCGACCGCATCGACTCGTTCGTGCTGGGGACCGCGCGCTTCGTGACGCGCGAGCTGTCGCGGGCGGGCAAGCGTGACACGCCCCTGGACGAGGACCACGAGGGCCATCCTTTCGCCCTCGACGACACCCGGGCCGATCCGCTCGCGCAGCAAAGCCTCGGCGCCTGCCTCGAGGCCCTGGCCGCGCGTGACCGGGCGGTCGTGGCGCTGACCTTCTTCCACGACCAGAGCGCCACCGAGATCGGCGATGCGCTGGGCATGCAGCCCGGCCATGTGCGGATCTCGCGCCACCGGGCCATCGCCCGCTTGCGCACCTGCATGGGCCTCGGCGCCGAGGAGGTCGCGGCGTGAGCCCCGCCTGCGCGACCCCCCTCTCCTTCGTCGAGCTCGTCGCTTACCACCTGGGCGAGCAGCCCGAGGCCGAGGCCGAGCGCATCGAGGCTCACTACTTCGCGTGCGCGTCGTGCAGCGAACGGCTCGAGGTCGTCTCGCGGCTGGAGGACGGCGTCCGCGCGCTGGTGCGCGGCGGTCATCTGATGGTGGGCAGCACCGCCGCGATGGTCGAGCGTGCCCGCGCGCAGGGCGTCGTCGTGCGCGAATACCGCACCGACCCCGGCGAGCACGTGCAGTGCACGGCGGGGCCCGACGATCAGCTGCTGGTCACCCGCTACGGCGGCCTTCGCGGGATCACCTCGGTCGACGTCCACTTCCGCGGCGCCATCCTCGGCACGGACCAGGCGGTCGAGATGCGGATGCAGGACCTGCCCGTCGACCAGAGCACCGGCGATCTCGTGCTGATCGCGCCCGCCGCCCTCAACCGCGGCTTTCCGGCGCTCGAGATCGAGGTGCGCCTGACCGTGCAGGCCCCCGAGGGGGCCCGCCAGCCAGGGCCGTACCACTACCACCACCGCCCGTGGGACCTGCTCGATGAAGACGAGCGTCGCCGCCGCACCGGTCGCTGACGCGCGTGCTCAGGCGCGCAAGGCCTCGCTGATGGCCTGCGTGTCCACGTACTCGCGGTGTTGCGTGATCTTGCCGTTCGCGATCGTGAACACGTGGGTGAAGTGCGCCTTCCACGCGGTCCCGGTCTTCCGGACCTCGCCCTCCTCGTAGCCGATCACGACGACCTGGTCGCCTTCGGCGACGAAGCGACGCGGCTCGAAGACCTTCAGGTTGGCCGTCGTGCCCAGCGCCTCGAAGAAGCGGCTGACGTGCGCATGCCCGCGCCCTTCACCGGACCAGGGTGCGCCCCCGGGGACCGACCAGTCCACCCCGCCGTCGATCACGTCGAGCGCGCTCTTCAAATCGCCCGCGCCAAGGGCGGCATACAGCTGTTTCACGGTCTCCAGGTTCTGGTGGTTGTTCATGGGTCTCCTCCGGTTGGTTCACCCGCGCAGCCCGCGCGATGTGTTCGGCAGGACGTGAGACGACCCCCGGGCGCCGTTACAGGCAGCCGCGCATTTTTCTTCGCTCTCGCTCGCACGCCCTCCGCGATGTCCCCGGGGACATATGCGGCGCGGGCCGGTGTCCCCGGGGACATCGCGGATCCGACGGGACCTCTCGCGCGCCGTCCTTCGAGACAAAATCCGCATTTTCAAAGGCTTGGCGTCGCCGAGCGACCTGGCCCGCGGGTTGCTGTGTTCTCCGGGCATGACCAAGACGACGATGACGACGATGGTGACCATGACGATGTGCGCGCTGGTGGCGCTGGCCGGGTGCGGCGGCCCGACCGCCGACCCGACGGCCGGTGACGGGATGATGGGCTCGCAGGACACCGGCTCGCAGGACACCGGCTCGCAGGGCGCGACCGGGCCAAAGGTGCCGACTCAGCCGACCGACGAGGCCGCGCCCACCGGCACGCTCGATCCGCAGCTGGTCGGCGTCTGGCCGGTGACGGGCGTGCAGGTGTACTGGGACGGCACCAGCGTCCCCGACTGGTCGGCCTCCGATCCGCTGCAGGCCCAGCTCGCCTCCGTCGCGCTGGTGCTGGTCGCCGACGGGACCTTCGCCTTCGGCCCGGTCACGGGCACCTGGACGGTCATCCCCTTCCTGGCCACGGACAAGGCCCTGTGGGGGACGGGCGGGCGCGGCCCCGAAGGGTACCCGCGCGAGCTGGTGCTCATCGTGAACGGTCACGTCTACACGCGCGGCCCCATCGAAGATCCCTCCCCGCCCGCCACCACGCCCTGGGGCCTGAACGCGGTCTTTCATGTGACGACGCCCCAGGCCGGCAACGTCATGCTGATCCTCGAGCGGGCCGCGACCACCACCAGCCCGGGGTCGAAGAAGTAGACCGGATCCGACGTGAAGTGAGACGCGCGGGCGGGCGGGGTCCCTTCTCGGGGAGACCGCCCGCCCGCGCGCGTGTTATTCATCAACTGACGGACTGATCGAGCTCCGCCGCCAGCCATGGGAACGAAAGACAGTCGTCCCACCGTGGGGACCATCAGCACGTCGCCCAGCTTGCGGGCGCCCCCCGTGGTCGGACGGCTGTCGGTCGTGTTTCCACCAACCTGTCGAACGGCTTCGATCATGGTGAACGCGGCGCCGATCGTGGTGGGACGGGAGCCCGACGAAGGCGGGCTGCGAGTGGAGCACGAGACCGTCTCGCGCCGCCACGCGCGGATCGCCTGGGACAACCAGCGGGCCTGCCACGCGGTCGTCGATCTCGGCAGCTTCAACGGTTCGCGCCTCGAGGGCGACGCCCTCGGCGACACGCCGCAACCGCTGCGCGACGGCGCGGTCTTGCGCCTCGGCGACGCGTTGCTGGTGTACGAGCAGGGAGCGGAGCTGGCCCGACCCGAGGCCGGCGACGTGTCGCGCGACGCGGTGCCGGGAGTGGCGCGTCTGGTCGCGGCGTTTCGTACGCGGCTGGCGCGCGCCGCCCCCGATGCACGCCCTCTCCTGATCGTCGGCGAGACCGGCGTCGGCAAGGAGCGGGTCGCCGCCGAAGCACACCGCTTGAGCCAGCGGCCGGGGCCGCTGGTGCCGGTCAACTGCGCGGCCCTCAGCCCGCAGCTGATCGAGAGCCAGCTGTTCGGTCACGTGCGCGGGGCGTTCACGGGCGCGAACACGGCCCACGACGGGCTGTTCCGGGCCGCCGAGCGCGGCACGCTGTTTCTCGACGAGGTGGGCGAGCTGCCGCTCGAGCTGCAGGCGAAGTTGCTGCGCGCGATCGAGAACGGCGAAGTGCAACAGGTGGGAAACGCGCGCGCCACGCGGGTCGACGTGCGGGTGGTGGCGGCGACGAACCGCGATCTAGCGACGGCCAGCGCCGCCGGCCAGTTCCGCGCCGATCTGTACGCGCGCCTGTCCGCGTGGGAGCTGCGCCTCGCGCCCCTGCGCGAGCGGCGGGTCGACATCCTCGAGTGGATCGAGCGCCTGCGCCACCGGTGGGCGAGCGATCGCGGCAGCGGAGCCACCACGCCCGGCTTCACCGCCGATGCCGCCGAGATCTGTTTGCGGTTCGCGTGGCCGCTGAACCTCCGCAGCATCGAACGCCTGACACGCGAGCTGTTCGGCGGCGAGGATCTCGGGACCGACCCCATCACCCCCGCGCGCCTGCCCGGGTGGCTGACGGCGCCGCCGGCGCGTGCGGCGCTGGTGCCGCCTGCCGCAAGCAGCGCCGACGATTCCGCGCGCGAGGGCAACCGCGCGCCCGCCCGGGCGCCCATTCCCACGCGCGCCGAGTTCACGTCCGCCTACGAGCGGCTGGACGGCAGCGTCCGCGCGCTCGCCCGCGAATTCGGGCGCGACCGCCGCCAGATCTACCGCTGGCTCGCGTCCCACGGCTTGAAGGAACGCCCCCCGCGCTGAGGGGGCGCCCGAAAGTAAAAAGCCGACGCTCTCGATCTGACGGAATGCCCCTCGGCTCAGCGTGAAATCAGATGCTGGATGCCGCTGGCTATCCCTTGGGCAGCCTTGCGAAAGTCGGCGGCGCAGATCGGCGCAGATGCGATTCAATCGCTGGTTGGAGGCGGCGCGCACGCATCATGGCAATGCCGGAATTATTACATCACACGTTACAATTCCGGCAGTCTCAGGACGTCAAAACGCGATGGTTCCACGCTCCGCCGCTACGCTTTCAGCGCCGTCTCGGCGCTACGGCGGCTGGACAGGCCGCCATCAGACCACCGCCAACACCCCGGCAAGCAGACGCGGCGGCAGCCGCCGGCCCGGGCCGCAGAACACCGCCACGTGACCGCCGTCGCGAACGATGCGCTTCAGCTCGGTGGTGAGGATGCGCAGGCGATCGTAACGGCAGCGATCGAAGCCGGACGCCGCCGGGCCGGGTGGCGGGATGAGGGCGTCCAGGCGGGCTCCCGCCCCGTGCTCCGGGAGAAGGTCACGGGCCTCGACGATCGCGCCGCCTCGCACCCTCAGCAGGCGCGCCGACTCGACCTCGGGCTCGCGGTAAATGATGTCGCTGTCCTGGATGAGCCGCAGCCAGCGCGTTCGGCGGTAGGCCCGATAGGCTTGCGCGGCGGCCCGCTCCAGATGCCTCGCCACGCGCGCGGCGTCCCAGCCGCGCGCCTCGGCGCTCTCGGCGACCTCGTCGCTGTCGCGATCGTCGTCGGGTTTCGCCGGCACGGCCGTCGCCAACAGCTTGCCGGCGAGCCGCATCACGCGCTCATGGGGAGCACGGGGAGTGTGAGAGGCGGCGCCGAGCTCGTCCGGATGGCGCGCCGCCAGCTCGGCCCACCCGGCCGCGAACACGGCCTCCTCCGGGGGCCACAGCGCGGAGACGCCCACGGCCTGCGCGCGGACGGCGGGCGTCGCCGCGCCGCCGGACATGAGGTTGATCAAGGCGCCGAGCGGACGCAGGGAATATTCCGAGGCGACGGGGCCGACGGTGTGGCTCGGGCTCGGCACCGCGGCGGCGGCGCTGAAGTCGGCGGTGCTGTACCAGACGCGGGGATCATCCGCCGTGAGCTGCACGTTGTAGGGTGGCTTCAGGCTCTTGATGGTCTCGTTCTCCAGCAGCGCGGCCTCGAGCGCGCTCTCCATCACCGTGATGGCGATGTCGCTGACCTGGGTCAGCATCTCCGGCGCCAGTTGCTTGCCGGCCCGCCCGATGAAGTGGCTGGTGGTGCGTTTCCTCAGGCTGGCGGCCTTTCCCACGTACAGGACGTCGCCGTTGCTGCGCAGAAAGCGGTACACGCCGGGCCGGTCGGGCAGCGACCGGTAGCGCTCGCTGGCGATGGGGTACGCGGGCTTGCGGGGACGCGGGCGCGGGGGCGTTCGCTCCGCGAGCCAGGACTGCAGCGCCTCCCAGGTGCCGATGCCTCGGCCGGCGAGCGCCTCGCGCAGCCGCCGCCACACGAACGCCGTGGCCTCGACGTGACCCAGCGACCGGCGTTCCAGGTGCAGGCTGTGCCCCAGGTACCCCGCCAGCGCGCGCAGCGACTGCCGGGGAAGCTCGGGGAACAGGCGGCTCGCGATCGCGTGCACGCACACCGCATCGAACGGGAACGCGCCCTCCGGCTCGAACCTGGCCGACCACGCGCGCAGGAACGGCAGCTCGAAGCGCGCGTAGTGGATCACCGTGGGGACCGCCAGGCCCTGCGCGACGGCGGCCC
This sequence comes from Polyangia bacterium, assembly GCA_036500205.1. GTDB lineage: Bacteria > Myxococcota_A > Polyangia > Fen-1088 > Fen-1088 > DASYCK01. The sequence continues at coordinate 6,324 of DASYCK010000077.1, forward strand.
GCAGGCGTCGCCACGCCTCGGCGTCCGCCAGCGCGTGCGCCGCCGCGCCCGATTCGTACCCGGTCAGCTTGCGAACCTGCCGCGAGACCGTGTGCCCCTCGGGCAGCGCGATCCAGTGCGCCTCGACCCCGGCCAGCTGGGGCTCACCGCCGCGCACGAGGCCCCAGCCCAGCTCCAGCACATGGCCGAAGGCGGGGCTGGCCCCCGTCGCCTGGCAGTCGACGACGAGCACCTCGAGATCGGCCAGGGCGCGCACGCCTTCAGTGATGCGGGGGCCCGGCGCACCCGTCAAGGCGCGCCCGCGGCCGGCGGCGTTTCATTCCGACGGGCCCGTGCGAGTCCCGTCGCCGCTTCTTTGAAAGCCCGAGGGGGGAGGTAGGACAACGGCCGCTGGAATTGACCCGCACGTCCGCGGAAGCGCTGACGCGTCCTCGTGTCGTTCGCCATTGGATCCGTCCAGCCATAAATCGAGGGATCTCTGACTGCTGGAGCCGGTGCCCAGGATTGAACTTCGGGGCTCACCAACGATGTGTACGGCGTGTACGAAGCGCGTGCTCAGCGGCGCACGCCGGGACCGGGCACCAGCGCGACGGGGCGCGTGGGTTGTATCGCCGGCAGCGCGGCGCGGACGGGTGACTGAGCCGCGGGGCGCGCCGTCGGGGAAGGCGCCGCGGGCGCCGCGGCCGGCGTGCTCGCCGCCGCGACCGCCGCCGCCTCGGCCCGGGCCGCCGCGCGGCGCTTGCGCCTCGCGCGCGGCGTTTCCTCGCTGGGTGCTGCCGCCGAGACCACAGGAGCAGGCGGCGCCTCGCGCTCCAGCGTCGCCGTCGCGTCCTTGTCGCGATTGGCGATCACGCGGAAGGAGAACGGCGTGAAACTCGCTCTCGTCAGCACCAGCTCGACGGGCGCATCGCCACGCGCCAGCGAAAGCACGAGCGGCGTCTGCCCGAGCGACACCCCCGCGCGCGCCACGGTCGCGCCCTGAGGAACGGAATCCAGCGTGACCCGCACGGTCTCGGGAAGCGTGCCCGGCGCATCACCCCCGGGCCTCGCCGGCCCATTCGCCGACAGCACGCCGGCCGTGAGCGCTCGTCGTGCCGACACCGCGACGAACAGCGCCCCCAGCACCGAGAGGAGACAGAGCCCCACCAGCGTGAACGACGCCGCAGCCGACAGGCGAAACCCGGAGCGCGCCGGCGCCTGCGCGACGTTCGGCTCCGACGCCGGTTGGGCCGTCAGAACCGCGGCGGCCGGCGGCGGCGACGGTGTCGGCCGGTGCCGGCGCTCGGCAGCGCCCTCGAGCACGATGACGGAGTCCGCCTGCCCGACGCTGACCGGCGGCTCGCCCGCCGGCGGAATCGCCTCTGGCTCGCCGGCCTGGTCCGCCCCAGGCGACAGGAACAGCTCCCGCGCCATCTCGGCCAGCGCGCGCGTCGAGAACTGTCTGCGGACCACGAACTCCTCCAGATCGTCGCCCATCTCGCGAGCGCTCTGGTAGCGCTTCGCGGGATTCCGCGCGAGGCCTCGCATCACGATCTCGTCGAGGGCCGCCTTCACGGCAGGGTTGCGCGCCGACGGCGGGTCCATGGGCATGTCGCGCACCAGCTTCAAGGTCTCGAGATCGTTCTCGCCGAGAAACATACGCCGGCCGGACAGCAGCTCGTGCAGCACCACCGCCAGCGAGAACACGTCCGTGCGCGCGTCGGCGGCCTGCCCTTCGAGTAGCTCGGGCGCGACGTACGACATCTTGCCCCGGATGGTCCCGGCCTCGGCGGCGGAGGCTTGCAGATCCTGCATCGCGCGCGCGAGCCCGAAGTCGAGAATCCTCACTGTCCCGTTCCAGTCGACCATGATGTTGGGCGGCGTCACGTCGCGGTGGACCACACCCGCCGGCTGACCATCCGCCCGCGTGAGCGCGTGCGCGAACTCGAGCCCGCGGCACACCTGGCGGGCAACCTCGGCGCAGAATAGCGGGGACAGGCGCCCCTGTTGCTGCGCCATACGCTGGAGCACCCGGCCCATGTCGACACCGTCCACCCGCTCCATGACGATGTAGTAAATGCCGTCCTGGTGCACGAACTCGAGCACCTGGACGATGTTCGGATGGACCAGGCGCGCCGACAGCCTGGCCTCGTCGACGAACATCCGGATGAACTCGGGCGCTTCGGACAGGCGGGGATGAATTCGCTTGATCACGAACGGGCGCTCGAACCCCTCCGGACCTTCGCCGCTCGCGCGAAAGACCTCCGCCATGCCCCCGCTTCCGATCTTCTCGAGCAACCGGTACTTCATCGACGTCACCGGTTTTGGCGGGTCTGAACCGGTTCGTCAACCGAGATCGCGGTCAGGACCGGCGACGCCGCCACGTGCGCCCTCGCCCCTCAGGCCGGAGGTGCCTCGTCACGCGATGAAGCTGCTCGATGGCCTCGACCGCGTGACGAATCCGCCTGGGCGACAAGGCCCATTTTACCACCTGACCTAGCGTAATCATGTGGAGGCGCCGGGAGTCGAACCTTGCGAAGGGGTCAGACAGAAACGAGAGAAGACGCGGACTTACCCACCAAACCCACGAAACCGTTTGGACAAGTCGCTCCCGTTCGATCCCGCGCCGTCCCGTCTGGTTCCGTACTTCGGTGCAGAGTCGGGACACGAGGAGGGCACAAATTTTCGGGGAGTTTTGGCCTGGCGCGCCGCTCCCGGGTAGAGTCGAAGTCATGAGCGGACGCGCCCAGAAAGTGCTCGGTGAGGCGTTGGACCTCTCGGACGAAGAGCGGGCGGAGGTTGCGCTCGAGCTGGTTGCGAGCTTGGACGGGCCGAGGGACGCCGACGCGGCGGAGGCTTGGGTCGCCGAGATCGAACTTCGCGCACGGCGCGTGCTGTCCGATCCTGACGGCGGCGAGGACTGGTCGGCGGCTCGAGCCGAGATCGAATCGAAGCTCCGGCAGCCGTGAAGCCGGTCCGGGTTGAGCCGGAGGCGAAGCAAGAGCTCGCCTCGGCGGCTGTGTGGTACGAGGAGCGGCGCGAAGGGCTCGGCCTTGAGCTCGTTGCCGAGATCGACTCCGTGTTCGCGGCCATCAGTCGCAGCCCCGGCCGTTTTCCTCACTACCCGCGGGTGGCACGGGAACTTGGCGTCCGTCGCGCCGCCGCCCGTCGCCTTCCCTATTGGGTCGCATTCATCGAGCTCGACACGATGCAGGGACGCTGAAGGTGCGTCCGCACCCCGACGGCATAGCTCCGGCCGAAACGTCGGAAAGGGACGAGCCGTCGTCGACGTCGCTCATCGCGCTGTCCCCCCAAGGCCACGTACACGTCGACTTGCCTGCGGGTTCTGACCTCGCGCCGATCGCGAAGCAGTTCCAACGCGGCGACGGGCATGGTGTGTTCCGACTGGGAGCCACTGAACCGGAGACGCCTCTGCCTGGTGCGTTGGGCTTCTGGCGTGACGTGGGGCGAGCCTTCGTGGTGCGGCTCTGCGCCACCGAGGATCTCGAGGCGTTGCGCGCGAAGGTAGAAGTCGACGTTCCGCCGGACGAGTTGGCGGCGCTGGTCGCCGCCGCGCCCCCGATGACGGGTGGGGAGTACCTGACGCCGACCGTCGTCGCAGATCTGTGCACGCGGATGGCCGCCGCCGTCCGGGATGAGCTCGTCGCATGGGATGGAACCGTCGAGGCCTTCCTGCGGCAAGCAAGCCCCGCGTGGAATCTCGTCGGGCGCGTGTGCTTCCACCTCGCAGAGAACAAGAATGATCCCGATGCGCCGTTCGCGTTTGTCGCGACCTACACCACGCGGTTGTCCGCGCGGGCGAAGGCCCAGCATCTTCCCCTCGCTCAGGCGCTGCGCGAGTACGCGGGCGCTCGCAACAAGGCCGCGCTGTTGGCCCTGCTCGAGCCGGTGCAGCGGGCCGCGCGGACCAGCGCCGTCACAAAAGATCTCGTGGACGGCGGCGCCGTCTTCCAGACGCTCGCCTGGACGCCGGCGGAGGCACACCGATTTCTGACCGACGTTGCCCTGATCGAAGCCGCCGGCGTGGTCGTGCGCATGCCGGCATCGTGGCGCGCGAAGCGGCCGCCGAGGCCCGAGGTACGGGTGACTGTCGGAAAAGCTCCCGGTAAAGGGGTGGGCGCCGACGCGATCCTCGACTTCTCAATCGACGTGACACTCGACGGCGAGACACTCACCGTGCGCGACCTTCGCGCGATCCTCGAGGGAACGGACGGCCTGGCGCTGGTTCGGGGCCGCTGGGTCGAGATCGATCGGGAACGGCTTCGCCAGGTGCTCGATCGCTGGTCGACCTTCGAGGCGGCTCACGCGGGAGGCGGTCTGTCCGTTGCCGAGGGATTGAGGTTGCTCGCCGGGGCGGACATCGGGGACGGCGACGTCAAGCTTCCAGCGGCCGATGTGGCCGAATGGTCGAAGATCGTCGCCGGCGACGCGCTGGCGACGGCGCTCGCGGGCCTCCGGAGCCCCGAGACGCTTGCCGAGCTCGATCCCGGGCCGTCGCTTCGCGCCGAGCTGCGCCCCTATCAGAAGGTCGGCCTCCGGTGGCTCTGGTGGCTTCGGCGCCTCGGCCTCGGGGGATGCCTGGCGGACGACATGGGGCTCGGGAAGACGATCCAGGTCATCGCGCTTCTCGTGCTGCTGAAGAAGAAGGACGGCAACTCGAACCAGCCCAGTCTGCTGGTCGTTCCCGCGTCGCTGATCGCGAACTGGCGCGCTGAGCTGGCGCGCTTCGCGCCGAGCCTGAGCGTCTTCGTCGCCCACCCGTCGGAGGTCTCGCCCGCCGAGCTCAGCTCGCTCGCGCCGGAGGTGCTCTCCGGGCGCGACGTGGTCATCACGACGTACGGCAGCTTGCAGCGGCTGGCGAGCCTAACCGCGCGAACGTGGAACGTTGTCGTCCTCGACGAGGCGCAGGCGATCAAGAACCCGGGCGCCAAGCAGACACGAGCCGCGAAGGCGTTGCGCGCGCGATTCCGCCTGGCGCTCACTGGCACGCCGGTCGAGAACCGGCTGGGCGATCTCTGGTCTTTGTTCGACTTCACGTGCCCCGGCTTGCTCGGCTCGTCCAAGGCGTTTGGCCAGTTCGTCAAGACGGCCGAGAAGCGCGCGCACGGCGGCTACGGCCCCTTGCGCGAGCTGGTTCGTCCCTACATCCTCCGGCGGCTCAAGAGCGACCGGCGGGTTATCGCGGACCTGCCGGACAAGACCGAGGTGCGCGCGTTCTGTAGCCTGTCGAAGAAGCAGGTCGCCCTCTATCAGCAGACGGTCGAGGAGCTGCGCCAGGCGCTGCAAGGTAGCGACGGCATGAAGCGCCGCGGGATTGTCCTGAGTTCGTTGATGCGGCTGAAGCAGATCTGCAATCACCCATCGCAGTGGCTGGGCGATGGTTCATGGGCCCCCGGCGAGAGTGGCAAGTTCGCGCGGCTCGCCGAGCTTGCCGAGGAGATCGCGGCCCGGCAAGAGAAGGCCCTTGTCTTCACGCAGTTTCGCGAGCTCACGCGCCCGCTGGCGACATTCCTTGCGGGCGCGTTCGGGCGGCCAGGGCTGGTGCTGTCGGGCGAGACACAGGTCAAGAAGCGCGCGGGCCTCGTCGAGCAGTTTCAGCGAGAGGATGGCCCGCCGTTCTTCGTCCTGTCGCTGAAGGCCGGCGGCACGGGCCTGAATCTGACAGCGGCCCGGCACGTCATCCATTTCGATCGCTGGTGGAACCCCGCCGTCGAGAGCCAGGCGACCGACCGCGCCTATCGCATCGGCCAGAGGAGCGGTGTGCTGGTGAACAAGTTCGTGTGCCGGGGAACCGTCGAGGAGAAGATCGACGCGCTGATCGAATCGAAGCAGGATTTGGCGCGGCAGATTCTGGAGGGCACCGACGAGGTCAAGCTGACGGAGCTCGACGACGACCAGCTTCTCCGGATGGTGACCCTTGACATCCGCAGTGCGCTCGCGGAAGGCTGAGGTCGATGGCCTGGTACGGCGGTGGCTTCGAATTTCCCGAGTACGTGTCCGTGGCAACACGGCGGTCGCGTGCACGCGCGGCGGCGGAGAAGATCTCGCGCAAGCAGAAGCGGAGCCTCGCGCCCGTGGGCCCACTGACGGGGACCAAGCTCGTCCGCACCTTCTGGGGCAAAGCGTGGTGCGACAACCTCGAGTCGTACCGCGACTACGAAAACCGCCTGCCACGCGGCAGGAGCTACGTCCGCCACGGCGCTGTGATAGATCTGCAAGTCTCCGCCGGCAGCGTGGCGGCACTGGTGAGCGGAACGTCGACCTACCAGGTCACCGTGACGATTCAGCCGCTGCTCGCGAAGATCTGGCGCGAACTCGCGTCCGAGTGCACCAGCCAGATCGATTCGCTGGTCGACCTGCTTCGCGGCAAGCTGCCGGCGCAGGTCATGGAACGGGTCACGCGAAAGTCGGGCGGCCTGTTCCCCGCGCCGAAGGAGATCTCTTTCGAGTGTTCGTGCCCGGACTGGGCGGGGATGTGCAAGCACGTCGCCGCCGCGCTCTACGGCGTCGGCGTTCGTTTCGAGGAGAAGCCCGAACTCCTTTTCCAGCTTCGCGGCGTGGACCACACCGATCTCGTCGGCGGCGCCGCCGATGCCGTCCCGGCTCTGACGGTTGGCGCGAAGACGCGCAAGGTGATCAAGGGAGCCGATCTTTCGGCGCTCTTCGGCATCGAACTCGAATCGCCGACCATTGAGCCGCCCAAAGGGATCGACGGCGCCGGGAATCCTTCCCCCGTACGAGCCCCTGCCTCGAAACCCTCGCGAGCAAAGTCCGCGAAACGAGCCGACTCTGCTGCCGCGCCGAACCTGCCCGACGGTCGTCGTCGGGGCACAAGCAGGGCGCAAAAGCGAAAATGATGCGTAACGAGGGGTAATCATTGTGGAGGCGCCGGGAGTCGAACCCTTGCGAAGGGTTCAGACAGAAACGAGAGAAGACGCGGACTTCCCCACCAAACCCACGAAATCGTTTGGACAAGTCGTTCCCGTTCGATCCCGCGCCGTCCCGTCTGGTTCCGTTCTTCGGTGCAGAGTCGGGGCACAAGGAGGGCACAAAATTTCGGGCGTGGGTAGGGGTGGCCGGGGGGCGGTTGGCGAGACTGATGCCGCAACCGCACATGGCCGCGACAGCGCGCGCGTGTCGCGGCGTCGGCGGTGGGGCGGCCTTGGGGTCACCTGGCCAGCGAACGCCCCACGTGGCGCCAGACGGCGCGCGACGGGGGCCATCAAAGGCCTCGCCCCGTTGTGGTGGCCCGAGCCCGCGGTTCGGCGAGAGTCGCCCTCATGGCTTCCCGCGCCCCTTCCTCGGGCGTGTTGGCGCAGGCTTCTTGAGCTGCTTCGCGGTCGCCTCAAAGGCCGCGTCGATGGCGCGGGGCTTTGCGTCCTGCCGCGCCTTGAAGCGTTCGTACTCGCGCTCGGCCGTCGCCTTCGCGACCTCCGCGGAGATCGTCCCGGCATGATCCAGCAACTTGCGTCCCGATGCCTTGAGGAAATCGGCGAGCTTGTCGACCCAGTCGCGCATCGTCATCGGCTTCCGCTCGAGCGCCTGCAGCTCGGCGAACTCGATATAGAGGTTCACGACGCGGTGGAGCACCTGCAGCTCCGGCTCGGTCAGGTAGTTCTTCGCGATGGCGGCGTCGGCTTTCCGGACCACGCCGCCCGGCCGCGTCGTCTGCATTCCCATGAACGGCTTCTCGCCGTCGGCTCGCTGGTGGACGATCTCGGCGGCCGTGTGCCCGTGCGCGGCCCAGTGCATCTTGTTCCGCACCGTCGCGAAGAACTGCTGCGAGAGCTCGATGTCTGGTTTGTAGTCGACGCTGGTCGCGTAGATGTCGAGGACCTTCTGGTAGAAGCGCCGCTCGGACGCGCGGATGTCGCGAATCCGCTCGAGCAGCTCGTCGAAGTAGTCGGTCTGTCCGGGACCGGGCGGATTCTTCAGCCGCTCGTCGTCCATCGTGAAGCCCTTGACCAGGTACTCCGTTAGGCGCGCGTTGGCCCACTTGCGGAACTGCGTGCCGCGCTGGCTGCGGACACGGAAGCCAACGGCGAGGATCGCTTCCAGCGAGTAGTGCTGGACGGGGCGACGGACTTGCCGGGGCCCCTCGGCTCGAACTATCAAGTGGGACTTGATAGTTGCCCCCGGGTCCAGTTCTCCCTCCTCGTAGATGTTCTGTAGGTGAAGGTTGATGTTCTGGAGCGTTGTCTGGAACAGCTCGGCCATCAGCGCCTGCGTCAGCCAGATCGTATCGCCCTCGAGGCGGCACTCGATGCGCGTGCGCCCGTCCTCGGTCTCGTAGAGGATCAGCTCGCCCTTGGGCGTGTCACCGGCAGAGGTCATTGCGCCTCCTTCACGACGAAGACCTCGGTCCTTGCCTTCGAATCGAGCGGCAACGTGATGTGAGTGCCGGAGCGTAAACGCGCGCGGGCGTTCCCCGTCCCCTCCGCCAAGACCAGCCCGACGTTCGCGCGACCATCGACGTGCGCGCCCTCCTCATCGCCCTCCCAATGCTTGCATTTCCGCCAACGGCTTCGCGCCAAAAACGTCGCCGTTCTCGGGGCTTCAGATACATTGCAACGAGCGCGCGCTTCCTTGGCATACTGAACAGGCGAATAGTATCATGACGAAGACGCGATCGATAACCCAGGTGTTCGGAGGAACTGGAGTGGCCGTCCTCTTCACGAACCGCGCGTATTCGGGGTCGCGCGGCATGGTGACGGCACGGCTGCGGCACGGCGCTGACCGTCACGACGCGCACCTGGCGTCCATCTACCGTCGCGGAAACCTAGTCGTCGTACGGCTCTCCCGTGTCGACGTAGCCTGCGTGTGCTGGGCAGAACTGCCGGTAGCTCCACCCGCCGTATTGGGATGGGCCCGGTATGAGATCAGGTCTAATCTGGTCCGAGCCGCACACAGGACATTGTTTGTACGCTGTTCCCAGTGAGCCGAAAAATATGGGTGGTGACACGACGGCGACCTCGCGCGAGATGTGCTTCTGAACAAAGGCGTTTAGGGTATGGAACTTGAACTTAAGGCCTGCTAACTCGCTCTCAAGTTCTGGATGCAACCGCTCATTGTGTTCGGGAGAAGTAAAGTCTGAATCCGCGGTTACCAACTCAACGGCCTGGCTCGTCGCAGTGTCCCGGACGACAGCCCAAATTAGACAATCGTTGAAAATAGAGATGTGTTCGCGCTTCTTCTGCCTCAGATGAGCCGGTGCGCGCTTCTCGACAAATCGTCGTCCTGCGTCTTCAAAGTGGCTTGGGTGACATTTTACGACCGTGCCAGTGGACAGCAGTTCGTCCATCGCGGAGACGGTATCTGGCAATGCCGCCGTCTGAGCCTCGATGGTACGGTGAAGAGCCTCGGCGAAAAGCTTGAACTGGTCGGGATCACTGGCGAGGTCGCCAAGGTGAGCTTTCATGTTTCTTAGTGCCTCTCGCCGAATCGCCCAATGGTCTTTGATCGCGTTTTCGCGGTGATGCTGAACGGCCGACATCACAGGCTCCGGAATTAAGAGCCGAAAAGATGTTCCCTTGGCAACGTTATCCTTGATCGCCCGAAGGACAGGCGCATTCCCAGGAGTCTTGGCGAGATTCAAGAAGACGTTCGCGTCAAAGATCAGTGCTCGTGGCCACGAGTCGCCCGTTTCGCCGATGCCAATAACACGTGCCGGTGGGACGAGAGTCATTGTCGCTCGATGGTAACCCGAGATCATCGGGAAGACCCCGCGCTTCAAGTTTCTTCGGATCCGAGAAGAGAAGTTCGACTTCGATTTCGACGAGCTCGAGCGCGTGGTCGTCGCCGCGAAGGACGAGCCAGATCGACGGGCGATGATCCTCCTCGGTAGCGAGGCAGGCATGCGGATGGGCGAGATGTTGGCGCTCACGCAGGACTGCATCGACTACCGCGCCGGGAACATTACGATCTGGGAGAACGACTGGCACGGCAACGTCGGCAGCACGAAGGGCGGCGAGCGGCGAACGGTGCCGATGACGCCACGGCTACGAGGCGCGCTGCAGACGATCCGTCACCTGCGGGGCGATCTCGTACTCTGCGATCCGGAAGGCAAGCGGTGGACGAAGCACATCATCCGGGCGGCGTTGCGGACCATCTGCAAGCGGGCGGGGTTGAGGATCGTCGGGGCGCACGTTCTTCGTCACACGTTCTGCTCACACCTCCCGATGCGGGGCGCGGCGCCGAAGGCGATCCAGGAACTGGCGGGG
>DASYCK010000078.1:0-8884 GCA_036500205.1 Polyangia bacterium
GACGCGCAGGTCGACCGTGGTCGCGCCAAGCACCTTGCCAGCCTCGATGACCAGCGGCCACATCTCGTCGAGGGCGCGGAGCTGCTTGAGGCGCCGGCCAAGCGGTTGCAGCGCGGCCCGCATGGCCCGGTTGCGCTTGCGGTCTGCGCCGGCCGCAGGCATCTGATCGAGGCGGACGTACCCGAGCGAGCGCAAGAAGATGAACGCGACTACGGCCAACACGCTCAGCAACAGCGCCGTCTGGCCGCTGTTGGCGTAGGTCAGGATCAGCGCCGCCGCCCCCAGTACGATGCAAAACCCGTAGAGCACCAGAACGGCCTGCCGGTGCGTCAGGCCACGGTCCATCAGCTTATGGTGGATGTGCTCCTTGTCGGCCTGGAACAGCGGTCGGCCGCGGATGGCGCGGCGGCCCATGGCCAGCAGCGTGTCCATGATGGGCAGCCCCAGCGCGATGCAAGGGATGAGCACCGCGACCGCCGTCGAGGCCTTCTGGTTCGTCTGCATGGTGGTCGTGGCCAGGGCGAACCCCAGGAACATGCTCCCGGTGTCGCCCATGAAGATCGACGCCGGGTTGAAGTTGTAGAAGAGGAACCCGACGATCGAGCCGGCCAGCGCCGACGAGAACAGCATCATCAGAGGATGGCCGCGTTGCAGCGACACCAGGAAGGTCGTGATGACCGCGACCAGCGCCACGCCACCCGCCAGCCCGTCGAGCCCGTCGATGAGGTTCATGGCGTTGATGACGCCGACGATCCAGAGGACGGTGAACGGCATGTTGGCCCAGCCCAGGCTGATGGGCTCGCCGAAGGGATTGGCCAAGAGGTCGAACCGGAACCCCAGCTTGTACATCATCCCGGCGACCAGGAACTGGACGAAGAACTTCTTCCAGGCGTTGGCGCCTCGCAGGTCGTCGAAGAGGCCGAGTAGCGCGATGGCTAGGCCTCCGCCGAAGAGGCCGATCACGTGCTGGCGCTCCGAGAGAAACATAAGGCCAACCCCGCCGTGGAACAGAAACAGCGCCAGCATCGGGGCGTAGAACGCGACGACGATGGCGACCCCGCCCAGGCGGGGAATGGGCGCGCCGTGGATCTTGCGGGACGAGCGGGCGTGGTCGAGCGCACCGAAGCGGTGGGCGAGCCGACGAACCAGGGGCGTCAGGAACGTCCCGGTCAACATCGAGATGATGAAGGCGAGGGCGGCTGTTCTCATGCGCTCGGTCGCGTCAAGACCCAGTTCCCCAGCGCCAAGACGTCCATCCTCGTTTTGAGATAACAGGCCAGCGCCTCGCCCGGCGTGGCGACGATCGGCTCGTGCTCGTTGAAGCTGGTGTTTAGCATCAGCGGCACGCCGGTCAGCCGGTCGAATTCGGAGATGAGCGCGTGGTAGCGCGGGTTGGTCTTGGCGCTCACCGTCTGCAGCCGCCCCGTGTCATCGACGTGGGTGACCGCCGGGATGCGGGCGCGCTGCTCCTCGCGGACCTTGTAGACGAGCAGCATGAACGGCGAGGGTTCGCTGCGTTCGAAGATCTGGGAAGCCTTCTCCTCGAGCACGCTGGGGGCGAACGGCCGGTAGGTCTCGCGGTGCTTGATCCGCTTGTTGAGGATGTCCTTCATGTCGGCGCGGCGTGGATCGGCCACGATCGATCGGTTGCCGAGCGCGCGCGGGCCGAACTCCATCCGTCCCTGGAACCAGCCCACCACCTTGCCGCCCGCCGCGGCCGCCGCGACCTGACGGTAGAGCTCGCCGTCGTCGAGGCGGCGCACGTCGATGCTGGGATCCCAGCCGTTGCCGCGCGCCTTCTCGATGGCCGCCTCGATCTCCTGGTCCTGAAAGCCGAGGCCCGTGTACGCGTCGCGCATGACGAAGCGTCGCGGCCGGTCGAGAATGGCGTGCTCGACGTAGAACGCGGCTCCGATGGCGGTGCCGTCGTCGCCGGCGGCGGGCTGCACGTACACGTCACGGAACTTCGTCTTCTCGAAGATCTTGCCGTTGGCCACCGAGTTGAGCGCGCAACCCCCGGCCAGCGCCAGGTTGGTGAGGCCGGTGCGCCGCTGCAAGTCCTCGAGGACGTGGAAGAAGATCTCCTCGTAGACGACCTGGGCGCTGTGGGCGATGTCGGCCCACTTGCCGAAGAACTCCGGATCCTCGGGATCGCGCGCGGGCCCCAAGAGCTCGGCGAGCTTGGGCGCGAAGACGAGGCCTAGGTGCGGCGACCCGTCGTCCCAGGTCATCTCCACCCCGTCGCTGTGGTGGCGGAAGTAGTCCAGGTTGAGCTCGAAGTGGCCGCCGTCGACGGGTCGGATCACCTGCCGGAGCTTTTCGACGTAGAGCGCTTTGCCGTACGGCGCCAGCCCCATCATCTTCCACTCTTCGCCGTACCTGTGAAACCCGAGGAACTGCGTGATCGCGGTGTAGAAGAGGCCCGCCGAGTGCGGGAATTCGACCCGGTCGATGATCTCCAGTTTCCGGTCGCGTCCTACCCCGCGCATGGTCGACACGAAGTCGCCGAAGCCGTCGATCGACAAGCAGGCGGCCTCTTCGAACGGCGAAACGAAGAAGGCGCTCGAGATGTGCGACTTGTGGTGCTCGACGGCGTGGAACTTGGCTTTCAGCGCCTTGCGCTCGACCCCCAGCGCCGCGGCCAGCGTCTCATCGACGCCGCGGACCTTGGCCACGTTGGCCAGCCGGTCCTTCACCAGCTTGGTAAACGAGGGCCGCTTCTGCACGGCGAACAGGATCTTCTTGTGCAGGTTCGCCTTGGGGTCGCGCGACACGGCGACGTGCTGCAGCTCCCCGGGCGCGACGGCCGCCTGTTGCAGCACCGCCTTGGCGGCCAGGCTCGGGAACCCAGCGCAGTGCTTGCGGCGATTGAGCCGCTCCTCCTCCATCGCACCCGCCAGCTCCCCCTCTTTCACCAGGGCGACGGAGGCGTCGCCGTGAAAAGCGTTGATACCCAAAATATTCATAGGCCCGCGACAGTATAGAGGATCTCGGCTGTGGGTGCCGTTGATCCAGGCGTGGACATCACCCGGCTGCTCGGATAGGTTCGCCGCACGCGCGAATGTCGGTCTCCGTGACTCCGCTCAGCGTCGCGCTCCTTCACAACTACCGGGACGAGCAGCAGCCGAGCATGCGCCTCTACGCAGAGCGGCTGGGGGACGCACTGGCACGCCGCGACGTTCAGGTGAAGCGCGTCCGGCCCCCGGGCGTGGTGCCGGATGCCTGGCGCACCGGATCGACCGGCTGGAGCAAGATCGATGGGTACGTCGGGAGATTCGCGGTCTACCCGCGGTTGGTGCAGAACCTAGGCACGGACGTGGTGCACGTCGTCGATCACGGGCAGGGTTATCTGGTGGCCCGCCTCGACAGCAGCCGCACGGTGGTGACCTGCCACGACGTCATCCTGCTGGCGCTGGCGGCGGGACGCATCGGCTCTTTGCGCGTTCCGCTGGTCGCCACGCAGCTCTTCCGCATCTCGCTCGAGGCGATGAAGCGGGCCGCGATCGTCGTTGCGGACTCGACCCAGACCAAGCGCGACTTGGTCGATTTCGTGCGGATCGATCCCGACAAAGTGCGGGTCATTCATCCCGGGCTGAACCAGGTTTTCGGATCCGATCGCGAAAGGGGACTGGCCCTTCGCCGCCGCCTGGGGCTCGGCGAGGGGCTGGTCATCCTGCAGATCGGCCGGGGGTTTTACAAGAACCTGCCGTCGGTGCTGCGGGTCCTCGCCCGGGTGCGGGCCGCGGGGCTCGACGCGCGGGTGGCGCGGGTCGGGCCGTCGCTCTCGGGAGCAGATCGCGAGTTGTCGGAGCGACTGGGAGTGACCGCGCACGTTGTCGAGTTGGGGGGGGTCCCCGACCGCGACCTTCCGGGGCTCTACAACGCTGCCGACGTATTGCTGTTCCCCTCGCTGTACGAAGGGTTCGGCTGGCCGCCGCTGGAGGCGATGGCGTCGGGGACGCCGGTCGTCTGCTCGCGGGCAGGGTCGCTTGACGAGGTGGTCGGAGAGGCGGCGCTGACGGCCGATCCCGAGGACGTCGAGGCGTTGGCCTGGCACGTGGGCACGGCGCTCACTGACACCGCCGTTCGCACCAACCTGATCGCGCGCGGGTTTGCGCACGCTGCGCGGTTCAACTGGGACCGTACGGCGGCCGAGATGCTCGGCGTCTACCAGACACTGGCGGGGAGGGCCAGCTAGCCATGTGCGGCATCGTCGGGATCGTGCGGTGGGGCGGGGAGCCGGTTCGGCGCGAGGAGATCGCTTCGATGACGGGCAGCATCCGTCATAGGGGCCCTGACGACGATGGTCTCTTCGTCGAGGACGGCTTCGGGTTCGGGATGCGACGGCTCTCGATCGTCGACCTGAGCCCGCTCGGGCACCAACCGCTCTTCAACGAGGATCAGCGGGTGGCGGTGGTGTTCAACGGTGAGATCTACAACCACCGCGATCTGCGCTCGCGCCTGGCGATGAGCGACCACGTGTTTCGCGGCCACAGCGACACCGAGGTGCTGGTCCACGGCTACGAGCAGTTGGGCGCGCGCGCGATGACCGAGCGCCTGTCGGGGATGTTCGCCTTCGCGCTCTACGATCGCGCGCGCCGGAAGCTTTTCCTCGCGCGTGACGGGTTCGGCATCAAGCCGCTCTATCTGCGGCGGACCGCGCAGCAGCTCTCGTTCTCCTCGGAGATCCGGGCGCTGGCCTTCGACGGCCAGGGGCCCCTCTCCGTGGATCCGACCTTCACCCGAACCTATCTCCGGGTCGGCTACATCCCCACGCCGCTCACAGCTTTCCGTGGCGTCGTCAAGGTGGCGCCCGGGACGATCCACGAGATCGATCTCGTGACGGGCGAGACGCGCGTCGAGACCTTCTACCGGCTGGCCCCGGCGCCCGTCGACGACACGCGACCGGAGGCGCTGCTCGAGCAGCTGCGCGAGCTGCTCAACGCTTCGGTGCGGCGCCACTTGATGGCCGACGTCCCGACGGGACTGTTTCTCTCGGGGGGCCTCGACTCAAGTGCGCTCACGCTGTTCGCCAATCAGCACGCCGCGCCCCCCAAGACCTTCTCGATCGGGTTTTCCGCCTCGGACCGCGGCGACGAGACGCACTATGCGGCGCTCGTGGCCGCGCGCGCGGGCAATGAGAACGTCCGGATCGATCTCGGGCCCGCCAACCTCGACGACCTGGCGCCTATCGTCGACGCGCTCGAGGAGCCGCTGGCCGATAGCGCTGTCCTCCCGCTCTGGTACCTTTGCCGCGGGACCGCCCAGCACGTCAAGGTCGCGCTCTCGGGCGAAGGCGGAGACGAGGTGCTGGGGGGGTACGCCCGCTACTTCTGGGGGCCGGCGGTGGACAGCCTGCGGCCGCTGCTCTTGCGCCATGCCGACGAGGTTTTGGGCGTCACAGCGCGGCTGCCCTCGCGCTCGCTGGGGATTTTCAACGTCGCGCGCCGCGCGGCGAAGGTCGCGACCTCCGTGCAGCTCGACACGCCCAACCGTTACCTCGCCTGGTTCGACATCTTCAACGCCGAGGAACGGCGTGCGTTGGTCGGCGACGGTCCCGACGCGGCCGTCGCGCGCTACGAGACCCTGTTCGATTCCGCCCGCCAGCTCGGCCTCGATCCCGTTCAGCGCCTCCAGTACGTCGACTGCCAGACGATGCTGCTCGACAACCTGCTCATGAAGGCCGACAAGCTGTCGATGGCCCACAGCCTCGAGGTGCGCGTCCCCTTCCTGAGCCGGTCGCTGGTCGAGTTCGGGCTGGGGCTTCCGGCCCCGAGCAAGATCGGCCTCCTGCGCGACAAGCGGCTCCTGCGGCAGCTCCTCCAGCCGCGGCTCGGCATGCGGCTGGCCAACCGGCCCAAGCGGGGGTTCGAGATCCCGGTCGACCGCTGGTTTCGCGAGCCGGCCGCGGACGCGCTTCGTGCGCAGCTCCCCCGCGGGCCGCTCGTCACCGAGCTGGGGTTCAACGCCACGGCCATCGAAGCGCTGGTCGCGCGGCACATGGGGGGCGAGGACGTGGGGCGAAAGCTGTTCGCCCTGACCGCGCTTGGGTGCTGGGCGGAGCGCTTCGTCTGAGATTTCCCGACGCGGTCAGCCCGCCTGGATCAGAGCCCGGTATCGCGCCCAGACGCGATCGGCGATGTCGCTCGCGTCGAACCGTCGTGCCGCTGCCGCCGCTCTCGTCCCCAGCTCGGAGGCGCGCCGGACGTCGCTTAGCAATGTGAGGATCTGCCCCGCGAATCCGGCGGCGTCTCCCGGCGGCGCGAGCAAGCCGTCTTCACCGCGAGTCGTCAGTTCGGGCAGCGCTCCCTCGTCGGTGACGACGACGGGCCGGGCGGCTGCCATCGCCTCGGCGACGACGCGGCCGAAGCCTTCGTGCCGCGAGGTCAGAACGAACACGTCGAGCGCGCGCATGACGTCGGGGATGTCGCGTCGCGCCCCCACAAAGTTGAGCCGCTCTTCGAGGCCGAGCTCCCGAACGAGGCCGACGAGCCCGGCATGGTAGCGCTTCTCAATCTCGGCCTCGGCGGCGCCGATCACCGCGAACCGCGTCTCGGGTTTGGTAAGGGCGACCCGGGCGGCGGCCCGGATGAACGTCTCGAGATCCTTGCGGGGGTGAATGCGTCCAACCGTGCCGACCAGCGGCGCGCCCGGTTGGCCTCCGAGCGTGCGACGGCATTCGTGGGAAGCGGGTGCCGTCGCGAACGCGGCCAGATCGACCGGATTGTACAGAACCTCGACCTTGTCGAAGTGGCCGCGTCGGCGAAAGACCTCCGCCGTTGCGCCTGATATGCAGTAGACGGTGTCGGCGCCGCGAGTCCACGCACCAACCAGCGCGTCAAACACCAGCTTGGGGCGGTCGAGTGTGTTGCCTCGATAGTGGAGCACGTGGGGCTTGCGCAGGAGCGCGGCCGCCAGCCCTCCCTCGAGGAGGACCTCCATGTTCGTGTGGACGATGTCCGCCCTGATCTGGCGGGCCAGCGCTGCCACCGCCGCCGTCGCGCGCGCCAGGCGCAGCGGATAGAGGACAGTCTCGAGCGAGACATCACGCCGCAAAGGCGCCAACGGCGCAACGTGGACCCGGGCACCGAGCGCTTCGTAGCGGGAAAGCTGAGCCCCGGCATTCGGGACGGCGACGTGGGCCTCCAGCCCACGGGGGATGAGTTGGGCGAGGAGGTTGCGCAAGCTCTCGTCAGGCCCGCTCACCTCTTGGGAGAAGGGGTTGAGATAGAGGACGCGCATGTCAGGGATCGAGCGCCGTCATCATGGCCTCGCCCGCCTCGCGCCAGGTCCAACGCTCCGCGCGTGCTCGCGCCGCCCGACCGATCCGAAACGTGCCGTCCCGATCCGCTGCGCACGCTCTCAGTCGGTGGACGAGGGCTTCGATGTCGCGGGGTGGAAGGATCCATCCGTCGACGCCGTCGGTGATGCATTCCGGTCCACCGCCGCAAGGGGTGGTGGCGACCGGAGTTCCACAGCACATCGCCTCTTGGATCACCAGCCCGAACCCGTCGCCCAAGGTCGGGAACACCAGCAGATCGGCGGCCGCGTATCGCAGGGCGAGCTCGCTCTTGGGAAGGTGTGGCGTGTGGGTGAAGAGCCCGGCGTAGCGATCGAGGAACGTCCGGGCGAGGCGGACCGGCCCCACCAGATGCAGCTGGGCATCGCGGATGGCGGCCCGCCGCCAGGCCTCGAGAAGATAGGGCGTTCCTTTTCGCAGGTCGTGTGAGCCGACGGAAAGAACAGTAAAGGGTCCGCGTGGCGCGTCGTTGCGGGGAGCGAACGTGTCGACCGGGAATCCATAGGGGGCGACTGTCACGGGGGCACGTTGGGCGAGGTGGTCGAGCGACTGACGCGTGAAGCGCGAGGCCACCGCCAGACGAGTGGCCAGCGCCAGCTCGCCGTCCTTACGCCGTAGCTTCCACTCGGGCTCGCGGTGCGGCGGGCCGATGGCCGCGTCGGGCCAGCGGCCAGCCTCCTCGCGGAATACCATCTCGGCGACGCGATGGTGAGGGGTCGGCAGATCCCACACCCGCGCAATCCCTGCGCGGGCGGCCCGGCGGAAGGTCAGCAATGCTCCATCTTCGTAGGCGTAGACAGTATCCGTGGCGGCCGGCCAGCGGGACCGCGAAACGGCGAGGTCGTGCGACGTGAAGATGGCGTTGTACGGCTCGAGATGCGAATCGAGACCGTGTCCGAACCGGGCAGCCAGACGGGCCGCGAGCTCGACGGCGGGGTGGGTCCGGAGCTTGTCCGGCCTCACGGCGACGAGTCGGTTGCGGACGGTCGGGCGCCGTCGCGCCAGGACGCTGGTCGCCCGGCCCAACCATCCCCGTTCGGCGAAGGCCACACCGGTAAAGTAAGCGGCCAGCCGGCCCTTCGTCTCCAGGAACGCGGCGAGATTCGCCGACACCACCGCCACGTGAGGATGGCTGACGAGAACAGCCATCAACGACCGAGGACACTGCGCGCGGCCAGCACGCGGCCTTTGATCGCGGCGCGCGCGACGTCGACCTGAAACCCCAGCTTCCGCGCGAGCGGCCCCAGAGCGAACGGCACCAGCCCGGGTGCTTGCTTCTCGCCGAGCGTCATCTGATAGGCGAACGAGATGGAGCTACGCGCGAGAGAGAGCCGCCGAAATGACACACGCGCCTGATTGAACGCGTACCACTGTGCGCTTTCGGTATTGGATGTTCGAAGGCCGACCGATTCCCGAGGCGCCGAGTAGTGTCTGATGGCGATGAGAGGATCGAAGAGGACCTTGTAGCTCATTCGGCGCACCTGGAGACCCAAATCCACCTCGTACCCTTGAGCCACATTCTTGTTGAGCATCATGTCGAACTCGAGCCGCCGCGCGATCTCGCCGCGGAAACTCATGTTACCG